>JBJMQN010000335.1:0-8100 GCA_045802665.1 Myxococcaceae bacterium
GGCCGGTTCCGAGGCAGGACGCGGCTCAGAACAGGCCCGCTTTGGCTGCGAGCGAGCGTACGGTCGCCGTCGCTCATCTCGACGCGTCCGTTCTGATCGCGAGCTGTCCTCCTCGGGCCTGAAACGTTTCGGGCGCTTCACCTGTCGTGCTACGCCCGCGCGCATGCTCACGGTCTTCGCACGCATCGACTTCGCCCCGTGAACCGCCGCACGATCAGCGTCGCGGTGATCGCGATCGGGGTGCTCGCGCTGATCATCCTCACGCGCATGCGGCCGGAGCTGGATCCGGCTCGGCCGCGAAAGATGACGGACGAGCAGAAGTCGCTGCTCGTCACGCTGAAGGACGTGAAGCCGCTCATCCCCGCGACGAAGGACACCGATCCCGAGGCCGAGGAGTTCCGGCTCGACGCGCGCGAGGGCAGGGCGGTGGACGCGGCGTACGAGTTCTCCGCCAAGTCCGGCGACGTCTCGATCGGCTCGTTCGCGGAGTTTCTTCCCAACGTCGAGCTCGCGAAGGCGCGCTACGCCGAGAAACAGTCAGAGCTCAAAGAGCTCCGCAGGCGCTTCAGCCTCTCCGACAAGCCGTGCACCGGACCGCAATGGGGCGAAGAGGACGAGTGCGTTGACCTGATCCGCGACGGAGACAAGGCAATCGTGGGCCGGATGTTCCTCGCGCGGAAGAACGATCGGGTCTACCAGCTGGAGCTCTACGGCATCCTGTTCGACTCCGAAAAACAGTTCGCGGATCTTCTCCTGCCGCACCTGCTCCGCTTCTCCACGATCGACGCGCCGAACTAAGCGCCGGCAAAAATAAAATCGGCGGCCCTTCGCAATCGAAGAGCCGCCGATTCCCCACTCCCGACGGCCAGTTCAGCGCCGTCTCCTCTAACGAACTACCGCGGCGAGCCCCCTCAGACCCGCCGCGGCGAACCTAAAAGCCTAGCTGCAGCCCGACGTGGAGCCGCAGTTGTTGCACTTGTAGCAGGCGCCGTTGCGCACCATGATCTCGCCGCAGCTGTGGCATGGCGGCGCGTCGGCCTGGTTCAGGTACGCGGTGCGGCGCGACGAGGTCGGCTCGGCGGCCGGCTCGGTGCCCGCGGTGAACGCCGGGGTGTTCACGCCGGTGAGCTCCGCCGTCTCCGGCTTCACTTCGGTCTTCACTTCCGTGGCGGAAGCACCGCGCGCCTGCAGCGGGTTGTTCCCCGAGAGGAACTTCAAGGACAACCACCGGAAGATGTAGTCCGTGATCGACTTGGCGATCGGGATGTCCGGGTTGCCCGTGAAGCCCGACGGCTCGAACCGCGTGTGGCTGAACTTGTCCGCGAGCACCTGAAGCGGAACGCCGTACTGCAGCGCCAGCGAGACGGACGTCGCGAACGAATCCATCAGGCCCGAGACGACGGACCCTTCCTTCGCCATCACGCAGAACAGCTCGCCCGGCGTCCCGTCCTCGTACATGCCGACCGTGAGGTAGCCCTCGTGACCGGCGATGTTGAACTTGTGCGTGATCGCCTGACGCTCGTCCGGCAGCCGGCGACGGTGGGCCTTGGTGATCGTGACGACCTTCTCCACGATCTCCTTCGCCTTCTCCTCCTTCGCCTTGGTGTTGAGCGGCTGAGACCGCTTGCACCCGTCGCGGTACACCGCCACCGCCTTGAGCCCGAGCTTCCACGCCTCGAGGTACGCCTGCTCGATGTCCTCGATGGACGCGTTCGTCGGCAGGTTCACCGTCTTGCTGATCGCGCCCGAGAGGAACGGCTGCGTGGCGCCCATCATCTTGAGGTGTCCCATCCAGTGGATGGAGCGTTCGCCCTTCGCCGGCTTGAACGCGCAGTCGAACACCGGGAGGTGCTCGGCCTTGAGCCCCGGGGCGCCCTCGATGGTGTCGTTCTTGTCGAGGTAGCTGATGATCGCCTCGATCTCCGGCGGCGCGTACCCGAGCTTCTGCAGCGCGAGCGGCACCGTCTGGTTGACGATCTTCAGCATCCCGCCGCCGACCAGCTTCTTGTACTTGATGAGCGCGATGTCCGGCTCGATGCCGGTCGTGTCGCAGTCCATCATGAAGCCGATCGTCCCGGTCGGAGCGAGCACCGTGACCTGGCTGTTGCGGTAGCCGTGCTCCTCGCCGTGCGCGAGCGCCTCGTCCCACGTCTCCTTCGCCGCCGCCATCAGCAACTTCGAAACGCCCGTGGCAGGGAGCTGGTACGCGGCCTTCCGGTGCTTGCGGATGACGCGCAGCATGGGCTCGTCGTTCTTCTGATAGCCCGCGAACGGCCCCATCTTCTCCGCCATCCGAGCGGACTGCAGATACGCCCGGCCGTGCATCAGCGCGGTGATCGCCCCGGCGTAGTTGCGGCCCTCATCCGAGTCGTACGGCAGACCCGTCGCCATCAGCAGCGCGCCCAGGTTCGCGTAGCCAAGCCCCAGCGGCCGGTAGTCGAAGCTGTTCTGCGCGATCTTCTCGGTCGGGTACTTGCTGAAGCCGACGATGATCTCCTGCGCCGTCAGCACCACGTCGCACGCGTGCTTGAACGCGTCCACGTCGAAGTCGCCGTCGATGGTGCGGAAGTGCATCAGGTTCAGCGACGCCAGGTTGCAGGCCGTGTCGTCGAGGAACATGTACTCGCTGCACGGATTGGACGCGTTGATGCGGTCGCTGTTGCTGCAGGTGTGCCAGTCGTTGATCGTGCTGTCGAACTGAAGGCCCGGGTCGCCGCAGAGGTGAGCGGCTTCCGAGATCTCGCGGAACAGGTCGCGGGCGCGGTAGGTGTCCATCGCCCGGCCGTCCTTCACGGCCTTCGTGGTCCAGGTCTTGTCCTCGACGACCGCCTTCATGAACTCGTCGGTGACGCGCACCGAGTTGTTGGAGTTCTGGAAGAAGATGGAGCCGTACGCCTCGCCGTTGAACGAGCCGTCGTAGCCCGCGTCGATGAGCGCCCACGCCTTCTTCTCTTCGGAGGCCTTGCAGCGGACGAACTGGAGCACGTCGGGGTGGTCGGCGTTGAGGATGACCATCTTCGCCGCTCGGCGGGTCTTGCCGCCGGACTTGATGACGCCCGCGAACGCGTCGAAGCCCTTCATGAAGCTGACCGGACCGGACGCCGTGCCGCCGCCCGCGAGGAGCTCGCGCGAAGACCGCAGCGACGACAGGTTCGAGCCCGTGCCGGACCCGTACTTGAAGAGCATGCCTTCGGTGCGGGCCAGGGTCAGGATCGAGTCCATCGAGTCCTGCACCGAGTTGATGAAGCACGCCGAGCACTGCGGATGCTCCTCGACGCCCACGTTGAACCAGACGGGCGAGTTGAACGCCGCCTTCTGCTTGAGGAGCAGGTGGGTCAGCTCAGCGTGGAACGCCGCTCGGTCGGTGTCGGCGACGAAGTAGCCGCCCTCCACGCCCCAGCGGGTGATGGTGTCGACGACGCGCGCGACGAGCTTGCGCACGGACGTCTCGCGGTCAGGGGTACCCGGGGTGCCGCGGAAGTACTTCGAGGCGACGACGTTGGTCGCGAGCATAGACCAGGACTTCGGGACCTCGATGTTCTTCTGTTCGAAGACGGCCTTCCCGTCCTCTCCCTGGATGCTGGCCGAGCGCAGCTCCCACGCCATCTCATCGGCGGGGTCCACTCCCGGGGTCGTGAAGTAGCGGCGGACCTGCAACCCACCCGAAGCCTTTCCCTTGCGGGCGGCCTTCTTCTCCTGCTTCTGGGACTGCGGCTTCGGGGCCAGCTCTTTCTCCATACGATCCTCCCGGAAAAGCTAACAACGAGATTTACTGGTTGACTTCTTGTGCGTGTGAAAGGCGAAAACTGTGCTGTGCCTCGCGGTTTCCCGAAGAGGCGACAAGGACCCTGGTGCCCCGTCGAAGCGTCACGGACAGGACACAAGATGTGGTTGAAAGTGGTTGGGCTGGGACCTCGCGTGGCCCCGACTTCGGAACTCCCCCTCGCGAAAAAGCGGAGGCGACTTTTGCCAAAGGTGACAAGCGGGTGTCAAGCCTAAGCCCACAACATCTTGTGTCAAATTCTTAGTCATCCCCTACATTTAGCGGAGTTTTGTAAACTGAGCGACGGGGCTAAAGACGCGCCAGACCGCGAGAAATCGGCTCCGGATCGAACTTGTGGGTGCATCAGCGCTCCCATCGCCGATCACCCGCAGTTGAACAGACCGCGTGCCGTACGTGACCATTTGCGTATTGTCACTGCTACAGGACGGGCTTTTGCCTCTCGGCAGTGACAATCAGTATTTTTCACAGATTTTCGGCTTTCGGCGCCTGAGAGGCGGATCCGGAGCCCAAAAATCGGCCTCCAAAACCGTTTTGCACCGGCCGCGTGCGAAAGGCAGAGTGCGCACCTTTTTGCCATGCCGCCCCCGTTTCGAAAGCACATCTTCGTCTGCACGAACCGCCGTCCGCCGGAGTCTCCGAAGGGCTCCTGCGCCGCGAAGGGGAGCGAAGACCTGCGGGTGGAGTTCAAGCACGAGCTCGACAAGCAGGGCGTGAAGGGCGTGCGAGCGAATGCCTCGGGCTGCCTCGACGCCTGCGAGCGCGGCTGCACCGTCGTCGTCTACCCCGAAGGCGTCTGGTACGGCCCCGTGAAGAAGGAAGACGTCGCGGAGATCGTGCGCGAGCACATCGTGAACGACCGCCCGGTGGAGCGGCTGCGGATGGCGCCGTACGAGCGCGAAAAAAAATGAGGGCGCCCTCGGATGGAGAGCGCCCTCAATTGAATCAACCTCGTGCCCGAGCTACCGGCGCCGGCCGAGCAGCCGGAGGATCGCGAGGAACAGGTTGATGAAGTCCAGGTACAGCATCAGCGCGCCGACGATGGAGAAGCTCATCGCCGAGTCGTAGCCGTGGGTCGCGTGGTACTGGCGCAGCTTCTGCGTGTCGTAGGCAGTCAGGCCCGCGAAGACGATGATCACGGCGCAGGAGATGACGAAGTCCGCCATGTCGTTGCGCGCGAAGATGTTGACGACGCTCGCGAGGATGATCCCGACGAGACCGATGAAGAGGAAGGTCCGCCACGCGGACAGGTCCTTCTTGGTCACGGTGCCGTAGACCGAGAGCGCGCCGAACACGCCTGCGGTCATCAGGAACGCCTGGCCAATGGTGCCGATCGGGTAGACGTAGAACAGAACCGAGAAGAACAGGCCGTTCAGCACGGAGTAGGCGAGGAACATCGCCGCCGCGACGGCCCCAGACATGCGCGGGGCGGCCCACGAGAGCGCGAGCACCAGTCCGAGCGTGGCGATCGTGAGCGGGAGGAAGTTGCGCGCCACCATCTGGGTGAGTGCGAGGTTGGTGGCGGTGGCCATCGCCACGGCGCCCGTGACCAGGAGCGCACCGAACATCCATCGGTACACCCGGTTCATGAACGCGCGCTGCGACTCCTGAATCAGCGCTTCATCGACCGTGTTGGTCGCAAATGCGGGTTGGTAGTCCATCGTCCAGTCTCCCTGGGGCTGCGAAAGGTGCGCTTCTTATAGCGCGCCAGTCGACATGCGGCAGTGAAACGAGCGTGGCAAATGGGGGCCCAGCACCCATTCCCAGCACCCATTCAAGTGCTCAGCGGGCGAGCAGGCGCAGGAACGCGAGGAGCGAGCTCGGCGAGCGGAACCGGGTCACCGCCCGCGAATCTCAACGCGACGAGCTGAACGAGAAGCTCACGCCGCGCTGCCCGCGTTCTCCGCAGAGCCGCTCTCTTCAACGAGCCGCCCAAGCAACGCCACGAGCATGCCCGTGTCGAACGGCTTGGCGATCACGTACGGCGTCAGCGTCTGCGCTCGGCCGAGGCGGCGCGGATCCGCCGTGATGATCACCGCTGGGACATCCTTGAGGCGCGGGCTCGTGCGCATTGCCTTGAGCACCTCTTCGCCATCCACCCACGGCAGCGCTGAATCGAGCACGACCGCGTCCGGCTTCTCGCAGCCGAGGTACTCGATCGCGTGGATCCCGGTGCGGAACGTCGTCACCTCGAACCCGGAGAGCCGAAGGCCCTCCGCCAGAGCCTCGCGCGTATCGTCATCATCTTCGACGAGCAGAATGGTTCGCATGGACGTCCCCCAAACGCCCGAACGGTGCGCATCTTCCCGAGCTCTCGCACCTCCATTCGACCGACGCAGCGCGTGAAAATTGTGGCCCCAACAGTTGGCCTGTCCGGGGCGGCTTTCAGAACGTGAATTCCCTGTTCTATGGTCCGCGCCCCCATGTCCTCGAACCCGGAAGTCGCCTCCGCCACGCTGTCCGCCTGCGCGCTCTGCCAGACGCCCATCGCTGAAGGCACGAGCGCCGTCGTCAATGGAACGCAGGTCTGCAACAACTGCGCGGCGCAGATTCAGGCGGAGCTCGCGGCTGAGCAGTCCACCGGCGCCCGATTCCCACTCGCGATTGCAGGCGGTGCCATTGGCGCTTTGATCGGCGCGTTCGTCTGGGCGGCGATCGTCGTCATCACGAACTTCGAAGTCGGCTACGTCGCGGTGCTGGTGGGGTTTCTCGCCGGGCAGGGCGTGAAGCTCGGGGCGGGGAAGGGGCGAGGGCAAACGCTGCAGGCCGCTGCGGCGGGGCTCGCCGTCTTCGGACTCGTCGTCTCCAAGTACTTCATCTTCGCGCACTTCGCGGTGGCCGCCCTCGCGGGCAAGGGCATCTCGGTCGGCTATTTCTCCTCTGAGGTCATCGGCTACTTCGGACAGTTCTTCACCGATCAGCTGAGCCCGTTCGATCTCCTCTGGGTCTTCATCGCGATCTCCGCTGCGTACCGCGTACCGGCCGCCTCACGCGTGGCGATTCGCTGATGGCAGAGCAACCCTCCGCGCTCGAACGGCTCAGGCAGCTCGAGGCTCAGAAGGTCGCTGCGGCTCGAGCGGCGGTCGTAGGTCCCGCGGCACAGCCTGCGAAGAAGCGCGGCCCTGTGGCAGGCGCGCTGACGGCGCTGGGCGTGCTCGTGTGGAAGCTCAAGGCGCTGCTGTTCCTGGTGCTCAAGTTCGCGAAGTTCGCGACCACCGGCTTCACGATGCTGCTGATGGCGCTCGTCTACGCGCGCTACTACGGCTTCGGCTTCGCGTTCGGGCTCGTGTTCCTCATTCTTCTGCACGAGCTGGGACACGGCTGGGCGGCGAAGCAGCAGGGCATTGCCGTGGGCGCGCCGGTGTTCATCCCGTTCTTCGGCGCCTTCATCGCGCTCAAGGAAAAGCCGCGTTCGACGTGGCAGGACTTCTTCATCGGCGCGGGCGGGCCGGTCGCAGGGTCGCTCGCCGGCGCGGTCACGATCGCGGTCTCCCGATTCGTGGGCGGTGAGTACGCGGGGATGATGCTCGCGGTGGGCTACTTCTCGCTGATCATGAACCTCTTCAACCTCACGCCATTCTGGACGCTGGATGGCGCGCGGATGATCGGCCCGCTGACCCTTCGAGCGTCGATCATCGGAACGTCCGTCCTCGTGTTGCTGCTCGCCCTCGCGACCTGGCGGGGCGAGCACCTGAACCCCATCGCGCTGATCGTCGTCGCCGTGGGCGGCTATCGCGCGTTCGAGCGCTACTTCGCCGAACGAAACAAAAAGCCCCACGCGACGCCGCTGGAGAAGCTGAACGCGCTCTCGGCGGAGGCCCGGAAGATCTCCGAGGACGGCGTGACGGACGCGCAGCGAAACACCGCGGCGCTGGTGTACTTCGGGCTCGCCGCGATCCTCATCCTGGCGACGCACGAGCTGCCGGCGCTGCTTCCTCAGATGGTGCAGTGACCGTCAACGCGGGAACCAGCAGCCGGAAGCGCCAGAGGCCCACCGCGAGGAAGAGGGTGAGGACCCCCGTGCTCAAGAGCTTCACGACGCTGCCCGGGTCCAGCGTCGTCGCCGCGCGGAACAGGCCTGCGCATCCGCCGAAGACGAGCCACCAGAACGTGCTCGTGGGGACGCGCTCCATCAACTCCGCCCAGGGCTGAGAGAGGGCGAACAGCGCGACGACCGGGACGACGCCCAGCACCAGCAGCTCCGAGCCCGCGCACATCCACAGCTCGACCTTCAGCGAGAGGTGCACGTCGAAGATTCGATCGAGCACGAACATCGGCTGATTGTCGGCGCCCAGTTGCTCCCCGACGGCCGCCAACAA
>JBJMQN010000336.1:0-4256 GCA_045802665.1 Myxococcaceae bacterium
CTCCCGCTTCGCGAATAGCCTTTTCGCAGGCTTGTGCGGCTTTGACGTTCTCGGGGTACGGGAGGCCTTGCGCGACGACGGAGGTCTCGAGAGCGACGATCGGGCCGCGGTGTTTGATCGCATCCTGCACTTCGTCCGAGAGCTCGATCTTCATGCCGCGGGAGCATGGATCGCTTCGTCAGCTTCGGGAACGATTGGATCGGGTGACGTGCTCACCCTTCGACCTGGGCTTTCTACCGCGCGCGGATCTTCTCCACCGTCAGTCCGTAGTCCTCAATCTTCTTATCCAGCGTGGGCCGGCTGATCCCGAGCAGCGCGGCGGCTTTGATCTTCTTGCCTCGCGCCTCTCGGAGCGCCTCGGAAATAGCGTCGCGCTCGAGCCTGGAGATCATGTCCGCCAGCGTCTTGCCTGCGCGCTGCACTCCCTGCGCGATCGTCTCGGTGGCAGCGGGCGTCGCGGGGCGGCCTTCCTGCACTTCGGGCGGCAGGCGCAGCGCGGAGACTTCACTCCCCGCGTAGAGCACCGCGAGCCTTCGCGCGACGAGCTTGAGCTCCTCCACGTTCCCGGGCCATGCGTAATCCACCAGCAGCCGCTTCGCGTCCGGCGAGAGCGTGGGCGGCTCCTTTCGCATCGGGCGCGCGACCTGGCCGGCGAACGTCTCGAAGAGCTGCGGCACATCCGTCCGGCGCTCTCGCAGCGGGAGGCATTCGATCTCGATCCCCGCCAACGCGCGGCCGAGATCCAGGTCCAGCTCACCTCTCGTCGCGAGCGACTGACGCTGCGCGGTCGCGGTCGCGATCACGCGCACGTCCACCTGCTCTTCACCGCCCGCTCTGGCTGGCGCGCTTTTACGCTGAATGAAGCGCGAGAGGCGCTCGCCCAGCTGACGCGGCAGCGCTTCCAGATGCTGCAGCACCAGCGAGCCGCCGTCGGCTCGCAGAATCGCGCTCGAGAGCGGCGGCGTGCCCGGACCGCTGGGGCGGCCGAAGAGCTCCTCCTCCACGGCCACGGGACCACGGCGGCAGTCCACGATCACGAGCGGACCCACCGCTCGCGATGAGCGGGCGTGGATGTACCGCGCGGTGTGAACGCGTCCGCTGCCCTTCTCTCCGTAGAGGAGCACGGGCTCGGCGCTCGCGGCGGCGCGGCGGGCCTGCTCGACGGATTTTCGGAACTGGCGCGACGAACCCACGAGCACGATCTCCGGCGCCTGCGCTTCGGCGCGCGAACGCACGGTCGCGAACTGCTCGCCGGTCAGCCGGCCCAGCGCGGAGATGATCCGCTGATCCTGATCGCTGAAGGGCTCCGGCCGCTCCGCGTAGAGCAGACCGAACGGTGCGCCGCCGGACGCGGTCAGCGGCGCCACCAGCACGCCTCCTGCTCGCGAGACTTCACGACGCTCCAGCGCGCCGCGCGCCATCGAACGCGGGACCTCCACCTTGTCCGCGCCGATCACCGCCGCGGTCAAGAGCCCTTCGGTGTCGCCGAGCAGCGCCGCCGCCTTGTCCGCGTTCACCGATCGCGCGACCTCCTCCGCCGCACGCCGCAGCACCATCGCCTCCGACGACGCACTCACCAACGCGATGCCCGCCTTCAGCAGCGCGCCCTCGCCGCCCACCGCCGGGAGCAGCTCCTCCAGCGGATGGCTCACGAGCTCCGAGGCGTCCCGGTCCGCGAGCGACGCCTTCGCGGGCGGCTCGTACAGCACCGTCGTCTCGCCGACCTGAACGCGATCGCCGGGGAGCAGGATCGCCTCGGCCTCGATCTTCTCGCCGTTGACGATCGTCCCGTTGCGCGAGCCGAGATCGGTGACGCGCGTCTGGCCGTCCTTCACCTCGATCTTCGCGTGCCGCCGCGAGACCTTGTGGTCCTCGAGCGGGATCTCGCACGAGGGCGAACGCCCCAGAGTCACTTCAGTGGTGATGTCGAATCGCTGACCCGCGGACGGGCCCGTCAGAAGCAGCAGCGCTGGCATGTGGCGAAGGAGTGTAACCGAACGTTACACGCGCACCAGCATCCGGCGCGCAAAGCTCGCTTGCTCAGCTCGGCCGCTCCGCCGTGAGCAGCGCGCCCATCTCTTCCTCATCCAGCGTGCGGCCCTCGCGGTTGATGGCGATCGCGTTCACCTGCTCTTCGTCGATCTCCACCTGCACGCCCTTGCGCCACTCCGTCGTGTGCGAGCTGCCGTCGATGAGCTTCCCGAGCACGGTGCCCTCTTCCCAGCTGAGCACCTCCGCCCAGAGATCTTCGTCCACCGCCTCTTCATCCGGGTGCGTCTCGAAGCGCGCGCGGACGAGAAACTGCAGCGGCTCCATCAAGCCCTTCCGCTGAAAGCGCGCCTTGAACGACGGCATCATCGCCTGCGCCTGCTGCAGCAGCGCCTGAGTGCGCTCCGGCGGCTCGCCACCAAAGCGGCCGCGGTACGGCTTGAGGATGTCCACGATCGTGTGGCGGCCATCCGGCGCGACCACCGTGTAGAAGAGCCCCTCGTGGCCCTCGAACGTCTCGAGCTCCACGCCAATCAGCTTGGGCCGCGCCTCCTCGGCCGGCACCAGCATGAACGCGTCACCCTCGCCCGTCTCCACCAGCGAGCGCGCCTTCGGCCCCTGCCCGAACGCCATGTCGGTGCACAGCTGATGGAAGAAGCTCTCCGCCGCGGGCAGATCCTCTTCCTGAAGATGGAACGCCTCCACGTCGCGGATGCCGAACTTCTCCATCCCGTGCGAGTGCACCCAGAGGTTCGCCTCGCCCTCGCGCGCCTCCACGGCGTGGAGGTTGATGTGATCGCGGATGTCGAAGTCGAGCTCGGTGATCTCCTCCACGTCCGCGGGCTCGTGCAGCTTGTAGGACGTGACGTCCAGCACCACGCCCTCCACGTGCTCCAGCAAAGCACGAGCGCACCACAGCCCCTCGAACACCGGCATCGACGGCTGCGCGCCGCCCGGCTCGATCGAGATCCGGTAGATGCTCTTCGCCTTGCGCAATACCTGGTGGGCGGCCTCGCTGCCGGTGATGAGATCCGGCGTCCAGCCCAACGCCGCGTCCATCGTCTCGTAGCGCGCCTCCACCGCCGCCGCGTCGGACTCCAGCCGGAAGGACCCTTCCGTCTCGAACGCCTCGATCTTCAGCTCATCGGACGCGAGGGTCTCCTTCAGCGCCGAAAGCGGCACCGCGGTCTCCCTCTCCGTCGCGACGATGTAGACGACCTTCACAGGTGCTTCTCTATCTGCCGGAAGAGGTCCACGCGGTCTACAAGGTCCGTCAGGTAGTCCAGCTTGTCCGTTGGCAAAGTGAGGACCGGAGACATGTCGTATGTCTTGAACCACTCCTCGTAGAGCGCGTTCAGCCGCTGGAGGTACTTCACCGGGATGTCCTGCTCCATCTTGCGGCCGCGCAGCTTGATCCGCTGCTTCAGCGTCTTCACCGGACAGCGGCAGTAGATCATCACATCCGGCGGCGCGATCGCCGACTTCATCGATCCGTAGAGCTCCTGGTAGAGCCCCCAGTCCCGCTTGTCGATCAGCTTCTGGCGCGCGAGGTTCTTCGCGAAGATCTCCGCGTCCTCGTACAGCGTCCTGTCCTGCACCAGCGTCCCGGACTGCTTGTCGAGCTCCTGATGCAGCCGGAACTTGTGCGCGAGGAAGAACACCTGGCTACGGAACGCCCAGGTCTTCATGTCCTTGTAGAACTCTTCGAGGTACGGGTTCTGATCGTTCGGCTCGAAGAACGGCGTCAGCTCGTACTTCTTGCAGAGGAACGAGGTGAGCTCGGTCTTTCCAGCGCCGATGTTTCCGGCAATCGCGATGAACTTGCGCCTGGGCACCGTTGACTCGGGCTTCTACACCCGAACCAGTGCTAGAAGCCACGACTCCCGATGCCTGGGTCCGGCCGTCATCTGCTGCTGCTGAGCTGTCTGTTCTGCGCGTCCGTGCTCGGCGCCTGCGAGGACAAGACTGCCGCCGCGATCGCTCGGGGAAACCAGGCGGCGAAGGCCGGGAAGCTCACCGACGCGGCCTCCGCGTACGAGAGCGCGACGAAGGCTTCGCCGGAGAACGCGCGCGCGTACGAGCTGCTCGGGCACGTCTACTTCGAGCTCGGCAGGAACGAAGAGGCGCGCAAAGCGTACGAGAGCGCGCTAATGCGGCTGCCCTCCTCGGTGGATGCGCGCATCGGGATCGCGCGATTGGACGGCGCGGCGGGAAAGCGGGACGAGGCCATCGCTCAGCTCGCCTCGGTGCTGAAGTCTGCGCCCGAC
>JBJMQN010000337.1:0-5202 GCA_045802665.1 Myxococcaceae bacterium
GGACGCAGATCCGATGACCGTGGTGCCGTGGCCGCTGCCGCTGATTCGCGACTTCATGATGCCGAATGAGCCGCTCTGGGACGAAGTGCTCCGCAAGTGCATCGGCTTCACCTTCGCGCGCGAGCCATTTCACTCCGGCGGGCTCGTCGCCTCCAACGCGCTGTTCGCCGATGCGGCGCAGGTCATCTTCTGTGAGCTGTTCGGAGCGAGCCTCCCGTGAACGACTTCGACGACCTTCCTAAAGACGGTGCGCCCACGCGCGGCGACGTGGACCTGGTGAAGCTCGACAAGGAGCATCCGGGGTTTCGCGATCCCCTCTACCGCGCCCGTCGCAACGACATCGCCCGAGCGGCCCTCAACTGGCGGTTCGGTCAGCCCGTCCCCGAGATCGCCTACACGCCGGAAGAGAACGCGGTTTGGAAGACGGCGCTCGCGAACCTGTCGCCGCTGCACGCGAAGTACGCCTGCCGCGAGTTCAAGGAGTGCTGGCCGGAGCTCAAGTTCAAGCCGGATCGCATCCCCGAGTTCAGCGAGCTCAACGGGACGATCGTTCCGCTCACGGGAATGCACCTCGTGCCCGTCGCGGGGCTGGTGACGCCGCGCGTGTTCTTCGTCGAGCTCGGGCAGGGGCTGTTCCTCGGCACGCAGTACATCCGTCACGGCAGCGCGCCCCTCTACACGCCCGAGCCGGACGTCATTCACGAGCTCGTCGGACACGCGGCGCTGCTGGCGCATCCGGAGTTCGCTCGGGTGAATCGGCGGTTTGGAGAGGTGGCGGCGAAAGCGGATGAGGCGACGGTGCAGAAGCTCATCCGCGTGTACTGGTACACGCTGGAGTTCGGAGTGGTGAAAAGTCCACGCGGGCTCGAAGTCGTCGGCGCGGGGCTGCTGTCGTCGTACGGAGAGCTGGGGCGATTCGAACAAAAGGCGACGCTGCTTCCGTTCGATTTGGAAAAAGTCGCCGCCACCCCGTTCGATCCGACCGACTACCAGGGAACGTTGTTCGTCGCGGAGAGCGCGGAAGCGTTGCTGAGTGAATTGAACGACTGGCTGGATGTGTTGTGAGCGACGCGGGCTGATCCATCCGGCCGGTTGCCACGGAGCGGTGAGAGGCAAACTTTTCCGGCATGGGTAAGCGGTTCGCGTTCTACGGCCTCGTGGGCTGGATCATCGAGGTGCTCTTCACCGGCGCCTCGAACGCGATCATCAAGAAAGACAGCTGCGCGACCTCGCAGACGTATCTGTGGATGCATCCCATCTACGGAGCGGCCGGACTCGCGCTGGAAGCGGTCCACACGAAGCTGCCGAGGAAGCAGATCGGAACGAGGCTCGCGGCGACCGTCGGGGTGATCTACGCGACCGAGTACCTGTCCGGCTGGATCCTCAAGCGCGTCCTCGGAAAGTGCCCGTGGGATTACACCGGCAAGGGCGTGAACGTGCACGGCCTCGTGCGGCTCGATTACCTGCCCGCGTGGCTCCTCGCCGCGTATCTGTTCGAGCCCGTGAGCCACGCAGCGTGGAACGTCGCGAACATGAAGCGGCCGTTTCGACGAGCGCGAAGAATGCTGGCGTGGTGATCAGTCCAGCGGCGCGTCCAGGTTCGCGGGCCGCTCGTCGGTGACCTGACCGAACGTCGCGCTGAAGTGATCGAGCAGGGCAGTCGCGGGTCCGTTGATCGCCCAGCCGAAGTCGATCCTCAAGGTCTGCACGTCGAACTGGGGGAACAGCGCGCGCAGGCCAATGCCCACCGTGTGAATCACGTTCGGCGATCGGTTGTACGCGCTGCCTGCGTCGTAGAAGAGGACGAAGCCGGTGTGCAGCGTGAAGAGCTCGATCGGCCTCGAGCGGTACTCGAGGTTGAACAGCAGCTCGTTGCGGCCTCTCAGCGCTTCGGCCGGAAGTCCTCGCAGGCCGCTGTCTCCTCCCAGTTGGAGAAACGGCACGGAGAGCGGATCTTCTCTCCGGATCCAGAGCGCGCGCCCGACGATGCGTCCGATCCCGATCGGCGGTGTCACTTCTTCGAGCTGCAGCGTGAGCCGCTTGTCGACGAAGTCTTTTCCGATCACCGGATCTCCTCCCGGTGAATAGCGCGCGGAGCCTGACGCCGTTGCCGTGGCGAGGTTGTCGGCGAAGTAGTGGCGGTATCTCGCTCGCAGGCCTGCTTCGAGAAAGTGCGTTGGACTGCCGAGCACCGGCGTCGCGTAACGCGCTTCCGCAAACACGGACGGCCCGAGCTGCACGTCTTCAGAGAGCGCGAACGTGTACACGTTGTGCATCACGATGAAGTCCGGCTGGAAGAGCCGGTATGCGCCGTAGAGGTACACCGCGTTCTCGCTGCGCGGCAGGTATGTCGTCGTGAAGTACTCGCGCTCGGGCGAAGGCAGCGCCCACGGCGGGTGGTACTCGCGTTGATACGCGCCCGCTCCCAGCGACCACTGACGCTTGAAGCTCGCTCCGCTCTGGTTCGTGACTCGTGCGAGCGCGGAGAGGACTCGCGCGTCGTACACGAACGGAATCGTCTCGTCGGTATCGTCGAACGGCACCTCGAGGATGTCCGCTCCGCTGTACAGGCGCGATCGCTGGATGCTCCAGCTCCCGGAGACGTCGAAGCCCCACGGTTGATCCAGCGTCCGCAGCGGCAAGCCGAACGCCAACGTTCCTCGCGACCCCTCCGCGACTTTCGTTCCCCGATTGAAGATGACGGCTGCGCTTTGACTCAGCGCCAGGTCCGACCCGAACACTCGGCGATCCTCGTACAGCTCTCCGAACGAGAGCGTGTCTCGCCGGTATTGAAACTCCAGCGACACGACCTTGTTGCGACCGAGGAAATTGCTCTCGCGAGGTCGCACTCGCACGAACTGGAGCACGCTTCCGACGAGCGAAAATTGCGACTCGAACCGGATGCTCCAGAGGTCCTTCGTCACCGCGAGCAACGCGACGCCGTCCGGGGACTTCACGGCGACGACCCGGGCGATCGCGAAGATTCCGAGGCCTCGCAGGTTCCGCTCCGACTCCGCCGCGCGGCCAGCGTCGAAGGTGTCGCCCTCGTGCAGAAGCAGCTCTCGCTGGATGACGTCCGGCTTCGTGCGCACGTGCACGATGTTCACGATGCGCGGATAGGGATCCGACGGCGCGACGATGTCTTCGGAGACCACCAGCACCTCGGTGATGCGCTTGCCCTCCGGCGCCGGATCGAGCTCGCGATGCGTCTCCTGCAAAGCCCAGCTCACGAGGCGATCTTCGTAGCCCTCCTGCGCGACGGCGGCCGTCGCGAGCAGGAGCAGGGAGACGAAGAGCGGCCTCGTCACGCGTACTCCGGTTCACACGTCGAAGCTCGGAGGTCGCCGGCTCTGGGTGACGGCAGCTTCTTTCCATGCGCGACGGAGCGGATGATCTCAGCGACCTGCGCGATTCCGTCCGTCAGCGCCGCGGGACCGGGTTGGAGGATGTAGCTGCTCTTGATTTCGTAGAGCTGATCTTCGCGAACGGCCGTCACGTCGCTCCAGCCGGGTCTCGCGAGGATCTTTTCGCGCTTCGCTTTTCGGCCGCACCAGCTGGCGATCACGAGCTCGGGATCTCGGCGCGCGATCTCTTCCGGGCTGAAGATTCGTCCCTTCGCGTCCTGCTCGGTCCGCGTTTCGGCGCAGATGTCGATGCCGCCGCAGAGCTCGACGAGCTCCGAGCACCAGCGGATTCCGGCGATCAGCGGTTCGTGCCACTCCTCGAAGAAGACGCGCGGGTGGCTCGGCAGATGCGACGCTTGCTCTGCGATTCGGTCGACGTTCGCGGCGAGCTCATCCGCCAGCTTTTCTCCTTCTTGCGCTCGGCCGACCAGCGCCGCGGTCATCCGGATGCTCTGGAGGATCTCCGCGACGCTACGTTGGTTGAAGAGGAAGACCGGCACTCCCCGCTTCGCGAGCTCGCGGCCGATGTCCGCCTGAAGATCGGAGAAGCCGAGGACGAGGTCGGGTTTCAGATCGAGGATTCGTTCGAAGTTCGCGTCGAGGAAGGAGCTGACCCTTGGCTTCTTGCGCGCTGCTTTCGGGCGCACGACGAAGCCGGAGACTCCGACGATCAGATCTCCGCAGCCGATTCGGTAGAGCGTCTCGACGGTCTCTTCGGTGAGGCAGACGATCCGTCGCGGGTACGGCGGCGCGTCTTTGAAGGGCTGCATCGCTACGAGGTGTAGCCCGCCTCGCCGTGCTGAGTCGCGTCGAGTCCTTCCCGCTCTTCGTCCTCCGTCACTCGCAGTCCGACGGTCTTGTTGATCACGAAGAGGATCAGCACCGTCATCACCGCGGTGTACGCACCTGCTGCCGCGAGCCCCACCGCCTGTTTCCAGAGCAGCGACGGATCTCCCGCGAGCAGTCCATCTGCTCCCGCCGGATTCAGCGCCTTCTGCGCGAACACTCCGACGAGCAGCGCTCCGAGCGCACCTCCCACTCCGTGCACGCCCCAGGCGTCCAGCGAGTCGTCGTACTTGTGGAACCTCTCCTTCAGCAGCACGGCTCCGTAGCAGACGACTCCCGCGAGCAATCCAATCGCGAGCGCGGCGGCCGGCGAGACGAAGCCCGCGCATGGCGTGATCGCCACAAGTCCCGCGACCAATCCCGACACGAGCCCCAGAATCGTCGGCCGCTTCCGGTAGATCCACTCCGCGAACGTCCAGCTCATCGCCGCGGCTCCGGCCGCGATGTGCGTGGTCACGAACGCGAGCGCCGCGCTCTGCCCCGCCGCGAGCGCACTTCCCGCATTGAAACCGAACCAGCCGAACCAGAGCAGTCCGCCGCCGGTCACCACCATCGGCAGGTTGTGCGGAATGAAGCGGTCCTTGCCGTAGCCGAGCCGCTTGCCGATGAAGAGCGCGCAGATGAGCGCCGACAGTCCCGCCGTCCAGTGCACGACCGTGCCGCCCGCGAAATCGAGAACCCCGAGCTTCCCCATCCAGCCGCCGTCGGCCCACACCCAGTGCGCGACCGGGTCGTAGACGAGCGTCGTCCAGAGCAGCGCGAGCAGCGCATAGGCGGAGAACTTCATCCGCTCCGCGAACGCACCGGAGATGAGCGCGGGCGTGATGATCGCGAACTTGAGCTGGAACGCCATGAAGGCGAGGTGCGGAATCGTGCCCTTGGTGTTGTTGGTGATGCCGTTCAGGAACAGGTAGTCGAAGCCGCCGATGAACCCGCCATGCGTCTTCCCGAA
>JBJMQN010000338.1:0-4570 GCA_045802665.1 Myxococcaceae bacterium
CGGTTGCAGAAGCTGCCGAAGCGCGCGGTGAAATTCTTCGATCGACGGAGAGCTCGCGCGCACGAGCAATCCCCACGAGCGGCGGCTGCTCACGAAGTGCGGATGCTCCGAAGGCGATCGAAGCGGAGCGGACGTGAGCTCCGCGTGCAGCGAATCGCAGAGCGCGGACAACCGGTCGCCCGCGAGGACGATCGTCGCGATGAGCTCCGTGGCGCCCATTCGATCAGGCAGCGACCCGTGACGAGAGGACAGCAGCATCGAGTCGTGAAGCAGCCGCTCGTTGCCGATGTTCAAAGAGATCCGCGACGACAGCGCCTCGAACGCCCACCGCTCCCCGCGAGCGATCCTCCCCGCGCTGAACGAGTCCACGCAGATGAGTGACGAGCTGGGCTGAAGCTCGAAGCTCTGCTCCTGAACGAGAGACGCGCCCGCGAAGCAGACCACCGGATCCGGCCAGCTGATGAGCGTGCTCTCCGGATGAAGCGTCGCCGCGAGCGAGTAACGCGACCTGCTCGCCCGATACACCTTGCTGGACGCCTGCGACGACAGAAAGAGCGTCGCGCCTGCCTCAACCCCGATGTTCAAGGACAGGTCATCCGCGCCGACGAAACCGCCGCCGTAGCTGGACTGGTAGACCCACGCGCCGTGACCGTGATTCTTCGGCGCGAGCAGCCGCAGCGGGCTTTCGCTCTGTGAGCGGACGATCACGGAGCGATCGCCCATCCGCGACACCGAGAGCTGAGTCCGAGCCGGCACGGCCGGGCGAGTTATCCCGCCCGAGCCGTCGAGTCACGCGCGGCTCTTCTTTTCAGAACACGACTGGAAATGTGCCGCCTACAGTCAGCTTCCGCCTGGCCGCTGCGTCCGGGCCGAAACCTCCATGAGCACAGCGGTCGAATCCATCCCCGAGGCCGCAGCTCCCGTTGGCGCGCCGACCGACATCTCGCTGAAGACGCTGCTGACGCTCGCGTGGCCGATCATCCTCTCGCGCTCCACGCAGGTGATCATCGGCCTGACGGATGCGCTGATGGTCGCGCCGCTCGGCGAAGAGGCGCTGGCCGCCACGACGACCGGCGCGTTCGACGCGTTCTCGCTGCTCATCCTTCCGATGGGGATCTGCTTCATCGTCTCCAGCTTCTCGTCGCAGCTCTTCGGCGCGGGGGACAAGATCGGCGCCCGGCGCTACGGGTTCTACGGCCTCGCCGTCGCGGTGATCGCGCAGCTCATCTGCGTCGCCCTCTGGCCCGCGTCGCCGTTTCTGCTCGGGCTCTTGCCGTACTCGCCGCACGTGCGCGACCTGATGGCGGGCTACCTCGCGATCCGGCTTCTCGCCGGTGGCCCAGCCATCGGTATCGAAGCGTTGAGCAACTACTACGGTGGTCTCGGCAACACGCGGCTGCCGATGCTGATCAACGTCCTCGCGATGGTGCTCAACGTCCTCGGCTGCTGGCTCTTCATCGGCGGACACTGGGGCGCTCCGGCGCTGGGCGTTCGTGGCTCGGCGCTCGCGGCCGGCGTGGCGACGACAATAGCCTTCGCCATCTTCCTCACCGTGTTCCTGCGCGAAGGTCAGAAGGACGGCGCGATCTTCCCCAAGCTGAGCTTCGCGGAGCTGCGGCGGATGCTCCGGTTCGGGTTGCCCTCGGGCTTCAACTGGTTCTTCGAATTCTTCGCATTCTTCTTCTTCATCAACGTCGTGATGGCGGGGCTCGGGACGACGGCGCTCGCGGCGATGATGGCGGTGTTTCAGATCAACTCGGTGTCGTTCATGCCCGGCTTCGGACTCGCGAGCGCCGGTGCGATCCTCGTGGGCCAGGCGATCGGTGCCAAGCGGCTCGATGACGTGAACCGCGCGGTGAAGCTCTCGTTCTTGAGCTCCGCGAGCTGGCAGCTCTTCGTGTCGGTCATCTACCTCACCCTGCCCGCCGTCCTGCTCCTGCCCTTCGTGCGAAACGAGAGCGAGTCGGCCGGATTCCTCGCGGCAGGAAAACGCATCGTGATGCTCTCTGCTGCGTGGCAGCTCTTCGATGCCGCCGCGACCAACCTCGGTGAGACGCTGCGCGCTGCCGGCGACACGGCCTTCACGCTGAAGGCTCGAACCATCATCGCCTGGGGCGTCTTCGTTCCCTGCTCGTACGCCTCGGTGAAGTGGTTCGGGTTCGGGGATGTAGGCGCGGTGTTCTGGGTGGCGGTCTACCTGGGCCTGCTCGCGATCACCCTGTTCATTCGTTTCCGGCGCGGCGCGTGGCGCGACATTTCGCTGGTGCACGACTGACCGGACTCTCGTAGTGAAGGGTCCATGGCTTCCACTGAAGAGTCCTCCTCGCCCCAGGGTTTCGCTGAGCTCGGGCTTCGCGAGGAGCTGCTGCGCGCGCTGATCGAGCTCGGGTACGAGGAGCCCACGCCGATTCAGAAGGTCGCGATCCCCGCGCTGATGGCGGGGCGGGATGTGCTCGGCCAGGCGGCGACCGGCACTGGCAAGACGGGCGCGTTCGCGTTGCCGATGTTGCAGCAGCTCGACACCTCGAAGCAGAAACCGTTCAGCGCCTCGGCGCTGGTGCTCGTTCCGACGCGCGAGCTCGCGATGCAGGTGGCGGAAGCGGTCCACAGCTATGGGAAGGGGCTCGGCGTGTCGGTGCTGCCGGTCTACGGCGGTCAGCCGATCGATCAGCAGCTTCGCCGTCTCAAGCGCGGCGTGGACGTCGTCATCGCAACCCCCGGCCGAGCGCTGGATCACCTCCGCCGCAAGACCCTCAAGCTCGACACCGTGACGATGGCGGTCGTCGACGAAGCGGACGAGATGCTGGACCTCGGGTTCGCGGAGGATCTCGACGCGCTGCTCGGCGAGGTTCCGGACGAGGCGCAGATCGCGCTGTTCTCCGCGACGATGCCGCCGCGCATCGCGCAGATCGCCGAACGCCACCTCGACAACCCCAAGCGCATCCGCATCGAAGCGGATCCGGCGAAGGCGAACTCGATCCCGAAGATCGTTCAGACCGCCTACGTCGTGCCGCGGAACATGAAAGAGCTCGCGCTGGGCCGCGTGCTGGATCTCGAAAATCCCGAGCAGGCGATCATCTTCTGCCGCACGCGCCTCGACGTGGAGCGGCTCACCGAGACCCTGCTCGGCCATGGGTTCGAAGCGTCCGCGCTGCACGGCGGGATGAGCCAGGACCAGCGCGACCGCGTCATCAAGCGGCTGAAGGCAGGGCAGCTCCAGCTGCTCATCGCCACGGATGTCGCCGCCCGCGGGCTGGATGTGGAGAAGCTCTCGCACGTCATCAACTACGACCTGCCGAACGCCGCCGAATCCTACGTGCACCGCATCGGCCGCACGGGTCGCGCTGGACGCGAAGGCCGAGCGCTCACCATCTGCGAGCCGCGCGAGCACCGGCTGCTCAAGGCGATCGAACGGCACACCGGTCAGAAGATCGCGCTGTCGTCGGTGCCCACCGTGACGGATCTCCGCACCCGAAGGCTCGAGCTGACGCGCGGCACGGTCGAGGAGGTCCTGCAGGAGGGAAACCTCGACAGCTATCGCGCGGTCGTCGAGCAGCTCTCTACCGAAGCGGATCTGATGGACGTGGCGGCGGCGGCGATCTCCGCGCTGCACGCGAGGCTCGCGCCGGATCGCGAACAGGACCAGACCGAGATCCCCGTCTTCGAGACCAATCGGCTGCCGAAGAAGGAACGGCCGCAGCGAGGCGACCGAACCGACCGAGCTGAGCGACCCGACCGAGGTGAGCGGCCGGAGCGAACGGAACGGCGTCCTTCAGGCGGCGCGCCCGGTCCCAGCGGCGGCCGGCTCTTCATCGGAATCGGCCGCAGCGCGGGCCTGCGTCCGGGCGATCTCGTCGGCGCGATCACCAACGAGGCGAACGTGGATCGCAGCGCGATTGGCGCCATTCAGATCGCGGATCATCACGCCTTCGTGGAAGTCGCCGAAGAGGTCGTGAAGGACGTGATCGAGGCGCTGCGCAAGACGACGATCCGCGGCCGCAAGGTGAAGGTGGACGTGGAGCGACCGCGCTCGAAGCGGCCCTGACCGTCACTCCTTGCCGGGCAGCAGCAGCCAGTCGATCGCCGCCGCTTCATCCGTGAAGAGCTTCGTCGGCGCTTTGTGCGCGCTGTTGCGAAGGAAGAAGTTTCCGATCATCCGGCTCACCGGCGAGCCGATGATGAGCGCGACACGCGAACAGATGGCCGCTGCCTCTTCGCTCACGAAGTAATCCCTCGCCTGGCGCGTCTGGTACTTCACCAGCCGGGAGTCCACGAGGACGGGAACGCGCTGGCCGCCGGACAACTCTTTCGTCGCGGCCAACGCCTCCTTCGCGTCAGCAAGGTCCATCTCCACGCCGTCGCGCATCGTCGCTCGAACGAAACCATGGGGGTCTTTCTCGAAGGTGCAGGCGCGCGTCTCAATCAAAGCGTCGAGAAGGATAGCGGCCCCGCCGCGCGGCGCCATGGCGTGGAATAAATGCGCCGGCGCGCGCTTCGTCGGGAATATTTCAGCGCGTCACTGCTGAGACTGGATCGGCCACTGCTGATCCTGTTGCGGGCTCGTCTGGAC
>JBJMQN010000339.1:0-8351 GCA_045802665.1 Myxococcaceae bacterium
CCGTGCGGAGCCAGTTGTTCATGAAGCCGGTGCGCTCGTTCGCGGAGTGGCCGTTGATGAATGACAGCGTGCGGCCGGCGACGCGCGCCGGGTGGAACGTCTTGAGGACGCCGATCTCCGGCTGGACGTGCTCTGCCATCAGCGCGATCGCGTAGGAGCGGGAGACGCCCAGCTCCTCCGCCAGCGTCGCCACCAGCGCCATGTTGCGCGGGTGCTCCTGATACGGGAACAGCGCGAGGACTTCTTTCGGAATCAGCTCCGCCTCGTGCTGCGCGGCGTGACGCAGGCGGGTGCGCTTCTCCTTCGCCTTCTGCTTGAAGAGCGGGAGGAAGTGGTCCTCGCTGGTGAGCACCGTGCCGCCCTCGGGCATGAAGTTGGTGATCACCTCGGCGACGTTCATCCCCGCGGGGCCCTGGATGTCTTCGTGATCCGGGTACGCGTTGGTGAGCGTGGCGAAGTCGTCCTTCATCCAGTCGTTCTGCAGCATCTCGACGAAGCCGGGCTGCAGCGCCATGCACTCCCAGAGGAAGACCTCGGTCTTCAGCTCCGCGCCGAGCTCCACCATGTCGCGCTGTTCCCAGATGGTGGCTTTGTCGTACGGGCGGAAGATGAAGAACTCGGACGGCATGCCGCCGGGCGCGGAGTGCACGAACATCGCCTCGGAGCCGGTGGTCTTCGCGAAGACCTCGAAGCCGAGGCCGCTGAAGAGCGCAGCCTTGAGCCGTTCGGTGCCGGATTTGCCGCGCGTGCCCCAGCCGCCCACGCAGAGCGGAAGCTGCGCTCGCGCCTCCCGGATCTTTCTCCGCTGCAGATACGCGGACGCGAGGAACCAGGTGAACAGGCCGGCCGTGAAGATCGCGAGCGCGAGCGGCCCATTTCCGCCATGCCCGAAGAAGTACTCCCTGCGATCCGACAGCTCCCGCCAGAGCTCTGACAGCGCGAGCATCTGCAGCCCGCCCATCGCGTAGCGCGCGCCCTCGTCCGACGCGGGCTTCGTCTCCGGGAACAGCGACGCGAGCATCGACGGGGTCCGTTCGGCCGCGTTCCACGGCGTGAAGGTGAAGGTCACTGAGAGCTCGCGCGCGACCTCTTCCGCGTAGCGCCAGCGGAGGTGCGTCTCGGCCGCGTTCAACGCTGACAGGCGCAGCGCCGCGTACTTCGCGTAACCGAACGTGAGCTTCACGCGGTTGTGGAGCCGCTTGGCGAAGGAGCGCGCGGGTTTGATCGTGGTGACGCCGTGGCTGCTGAACAGGTGCACGGGCTTTCCGCTGAGCGGCAGATCCAGCAGGTCATTCGCGGTGGGCAGATGCCGCGCCCAGCAGCCCTGAGAAGGCACGTGAACGCGTTCGCCCGGGACCATGGTCTCGGTGATCTCGTCCATGTGCGACGGATGCGCGCGCAGGGTCCCCGGAAGGACGCGCCCAACGGTGTGGACGAAGCCCTGACGCTTGTTCGGCGCGGGCCGCTTGAGCTCGTGCCAGATGCGCCAGACGCGGCGCTGGAACCGGTCGCCTCGCCAGAGCGTGAGCTTGCGCTTGCTGCGCTGCGCGTAGATGCCGAAGTCCGCTCGGGCGAGGTTCGCGAGCACAGCGCCCAGCCACTTCTCGTCCTCGGGAAGCGCCGGCAAGCCTTGAGGAAGCGCGCGCAGATCGATGACGCGTTTGCCGCCCATGGGCACCGCCGCGAGCTCCTCGGCGAGGAACTTCGTCCACGCCCAACGCACCGGATCGGCGAGCGTGGCGAGCGCCTCGGACGCCTCGGATGCCGCTTCGAGGACCACGCCCGTCACATCGCTCTGCGCGCGAACCTTCGCCAGCGCGCTTCGGAGTACCTCCACACGGGGCCTCAGCGTCGCGTTGCCTGCATCCGCGAGCCGGATGAGCTGCTCGCAGGAGATCCGCGTCACGGTCGGATCCTGATCGTGCAGCAGCGTGTCGGAGATCAGCGCCAGCGCGCCGTCCGACCCCTTCTCCACGAGCGCCGACAGAGTGAGCGTGATCCGCGCTCTCACCAGCGGGCTCTCATCGAACGAGCGCGTACCGGACGCAGCGAGCCTTCGCAGCAGCGGCAGCGCCGCGTCACCCAGCTTCTCCGCGAGCTCGCAGATCCCCATCCGGACGTATTCGGACGGATCGGTGAGCGCGATCTCCTCGTACAGCGCGAGCAGCTCGTCGTCCGGAAGCTGCTCGGATGCGACCGTCAGGGCTTCGCGGCGGAACAGAAAATCCTTCTCCGACGGATAGGGACCGGCGAACCGCTTTCGCAGCGCGACCATCCCGCGTGCGTGCGAGACGAGGAACACGGCCCTCAGCGCCTCCACCTGCACGAACGGACTCACACCTTCGCGCGCGGAGAGCTCCTCCAGCTCGGGCAGTTGGGCGACGGCGTCTTCACGGGCCTGGTCGCTGCTCGACAACAGCGAGCACAGCGCCTGCGCCGCGGCGATTCGCACCTGCACCCGAATCGGCGAGCTGGCGCGCGAGGTGAGCCACTCCACCATCCGCCTGGGCGCGCTGACCTTCGCGCCGTCCTTCACCATGCCGCTCAGGCAGCGGAGCGCGGTCTCCTCCAGCACGAGGAGCTTGTGCGCGCGCTTGTCGATTCGTTCCTTCAGCGCGTCGAACGCGAGGTTGCGATCCAGCGCTCTGAGATCTTCCTTTCGCGCCGCGCGGTCCTTCACCGTCTCTTCGATGTGGGAGCGCAGCACGAGCTCGCGTTCGTGATCGTCCTTCGCGGCCGCATAATCGCGGCTGAACCGGGCGGCCAGCGTGTCCGTCTCCACCAGCTCGGAGTTCAGCCCGCGCATCAGCCGCGAAAGCTTCGCCACCGGATCGGCGACGATCTCGTCGGGAGCGGCGCGCTCGGCGAGCTCTGCGGCGGCCCACTGCCGCACCTTGCGGTGCAACGGCGGCAACGCCGACAACAACTGTTCTCGCAACTCAGGTGCGCCCACGCCCAACCCCTCCCCATGCTTGAAGCCGCATGCCCGCGCACGAGTTAGGCACTCTCATCCGGGATGGCGACCGGGCTATTCGGCAAACCGTCCAGATTCGACCAGCTGGTCGAACTCTTCTTCGGTGGGCATCAGATCCGACAGACCCCGGCCCCCGGTGAAGTCCCAGCGGGCACCCAGGGTGAACAGGTTCTGCGTCCCCAGCGGCGCCGAGAACTGCACGGCATCCTCCGCGAAGAGCAGCACCCGCCCCGCGCCGGAGGTCCAGATGCTGCGGTCCGCGTGCAGGAAGACGGTGTGCCGCAGGTACTGCTCTGAACGATCCGTGTCCTTGAGGCGATCCGACAGCTCATAACCCACCTGCGCCCGCACCAGCCGCAGCGGCCCGCCGAGCAGCGCGGTCCAGTGAGCGCTGTTGGTCCAGTTGTCCACGGTCGCCAGATCCTGATTGCTGGTGAGGCGAGTGGTCACGGCCCCCACCTGATCCTGCAGCGGCATCCAGCGAAGAGAGAGCGTCGGGGTGAGGCGGCGCCGGTGCTGATCGCCGTAGCGGGAGTAGACGTAGCGGTCCACCTGGTCCATCTCGGTGGCCGTGGTGATCCCCCGGAACGTCTCCGCGGTGAACCAGACGGCGGGGATGAGCCAGGCGCTGCGCGTGATCTGGAACGAACGGTCCACGATGCCGCGGCCCTCCACGGACATCCGCAGCAGGTCATTCACCGTCTGCGTGTAGATGGAGCCGATGGCGTACGCGCGGAGGCCCGCCGGCAGATCGCGCGCATAGGCCGCGAGCTGACCGCCGATCACCGCGGATGAACCGAACGGCACCCGGACGATCGGCTCGGCGTGCAGGAAGAGCGTCTTGTCCGCGAACTCGCGGCGGAACCCGATACGCGATTCCAGGCCGGTGCGCGGCGGACGCGGGAGCTTCTCGTCTTCAGGCAACGCCTCGGAGCGCATCGCGAGGGTGCCGGAGATCATCCCGATGCCGTCATCGTACGGATCCACGGCGCTCTCGCCCGGCAGTCCCACCATCGGCGGCGGGAGCGCGGGCCAGGCGAGCTCGGCGGTCTCTGCGTTCAACTCCGCGGAGCGAAGCGAAGGCAGCTGCGAGACCAGCGGCGCATCGCGCGTGGCGCTTCCCACTTCGGCTCGCACGAGCAGCTCGCCACGATCCGTCTTCACAGTCAGCCGCTGCGGGCCGGAATTCGGCAGCGAGATCCATTGAACCGCCTCGCCGCTGACGGTGGTCTTCGGAACGGTGACCGTTTGATCCACGCCATCCGGGATCGCGATCGTCTGCGTGGATTTCACCTGCGCGCTGCTGACTTCCACGCGCGCCTGACGCTGGGTGCCATCGCCGATGCTCCGGACGTGCACGCGAACGACCGCAGGACCGTTCACCGTGATCTGCACCGGATCCGACGGGAGGCTGCGATGAAACGCCGTGGGCCGCTGCGTCGCCACCGCCGCGCCGTGGTCCACGAAGCGCAGGAGAGAAAGGCCGCCGCCCATGGTCGTCACCTCCACCTGATGGCGCCCGGGCTTGAGCGCACCGAACTCGACCGCGCCCTCTTCATTCGGCTGGAACGTCTTCGAGCCGGTCTCTCGGCCGTCTACGCGCAGGTGCAGCTCGCACGGCGTGGGCTGCGCGGTTCCCGGAACGCTCCCGCAGACGATCTGAGCGCCGTAGCTGTTCGCCGCGGTCATCGGAACGTCCAGCACGGCGGAGTCTCCCGTGCGGACGAAGCTGCCCTCATGCGGATCGAAGGTGGGACCGAGCAGCGCCTTGCGGACGAGCTCGGGCAGCTCCTCCTGCGGCGCGATCCCGGAGGCCTGCTCCGACCCTGCGCTCAGCTCCGCGTCGCGAACCGTGTCCCAGCGGGTCGTCCGCGAGGCATTCGCGCGAACGCGACGAACCGCGCCCACGTCCGCCCACTCCGCGAGCTTGTCGGACAGCGGGAGCATGAACGGCGCCTGCGCTCGCCAGCCGTCGGTAAGCGGCTTCATCGCATCGAACGACCGCACCGCATCGATGCTGACGCGCGGCGAACCGGTCTCGAGCGCGAGCTGAACCAGCGTGGACGTCGCCTGCTCCGGCTGACCGGTGGCAAGCAGCAGCCGCGCACGGAGCCAACGCTCGCGGACGGTGGCGGGCGCGGACAGCTCCGCGAGCGCAGCCGCAGGTCCCTTCTCACGCGCGAGCTTCGCGACGTCTTCCGTGCGATCCGCCCCAGACAGCTCCGCATACCCCGGGCTCAGGAGCGTGGGCTTGATGACCGGCTGCACCAGGTGGATCTGCGCGTCGTCCTGATCCTCGGCGAGCTCGGAGAGCGTGGAGAGCTCCTTCGACTCGGAGGCGCTGAGCTCATCGTCCGCGGCTTTGAGCAGATCCAATTTCGCGAGGAACGGCTCGTTGAAGCGGATGAGCAGCTGCGCACGATCGAGCAACAGCCGCGGCGTGGCCCCGGCGTTCAGCTTCTTCGACAGTTCCGAGAGCTCGTGCAGATCCTTCTCGGACGCGGGCGGCAGGGGCACGGGCCGTTCGGCAACGCGAGGCGGCGCGAGACCCGTCCGCGCGGAGACGGACGCGAAGACCTCGGCGGCTTTGTCCTCGGGCTCGAACCAGAGCTCCTTCGCGAGAGACGGAACCACGAAAACGCCCGACGCCGCGGCCGGGCTCATCAGCCCTTCCTTCGAAAGGGAGAGGTGATTCGGATTCGCCTTCACCGGATTCAGCACGAGCCGCTGCGCGGTGCCGGCGTCGGTGTGCATCCAGAGCACCACCGGCTTGTCGCCCATCGCGCGGAGCTGCACGCGCAACGGAACCGGCGCGCCAGCGCCGACGCGGTGAAAGTGCGTCGGAGTCTTCGCGCCCATCACCGGCCACGCCGAGCGCAGGAACGCCTGGTCCGGACCGCCGTTGGGCTCGGCGACGAACGTGGACTCGACGAACGCCCGACCGTGGCCTTTGACGGAGACGTCCTCTTCGCCCTTCGGTAGCGCGAAGTCCACCTGCTCGACCGGCGTGATTGGCGCCAGCGACGCGGTGGCGTCACCCACGTTCAGTGACAGCTCGCCACCCACGTCCGCGGGCAGCACCCACGCTCGGAGCGAGGCGCCTGCCTTGTTGTCCACCTTCACGTGCGCCTTCTGACCCGATGCGAGCACCGCCAGCGCCAGCGAATTGCCATCCGGCGCGTTCTCGAGAACAGGCTCGATGTCCAGCCAGCGCGAGGCGGCCGCGACGGTGCCCGCTTTCGAGGGCGCGGGAGGCACGGCGCTCCAACGCGTCTGCTCGTAGAAAACCGACCGGTAGCGGCGGCGGATGTCATCCGAGAGAGGCTCCCTCCGCCACGCGAGCTCCAACAGACCGAGCTGCGCGGGTGAATCCTCCGCCGGCAACAGCGACAACGCGTCGGCCGCCGAGTACAGGAGCCACGCGGAGTCAGGCAGTCCGTCCGCCTTCGCGATCAGGGCTTCCGCCTCGGAGACGTGGCCGCTCTTCGCAAGCGCGCGCACCAGCCGCAGCCTCATCCGCCAAGCGGAGGGCGATCGTGAATCCAGCGTGTCCACCGCGGCGATCGCGCGCTTCGTCCGCTCCGCGTCCGGTCGGTGTTCGACGGTGGCGATGGCAGCGAGCGCCTCCACCAGCGCAGGACCCTTCACGGAGAAGCTTGCGCTCTCGGTTCGATCATCGAGCAGCAGCCGGAGCTCGTGTCGGAGCAGCGCCGCGAGGGGCTTGTCGCTTGCTTTCAGCTCACGCAGTCCCTTGTTCGCGGCGTCTCGCCAGTCCGCTTCGCCGTCCCAGGCTTCGTGCAGGAAGGGCCGTCGCTCCGCGCGGCGAACGCGGAGGGCGAGCGGACCACCGCTCCATTCGATGGTGTACGTCCGCGGCTCCGGCGTGAGGAACACGCGCGCCTGCTCCAGCAGTCCGACGGGAGCGCCGCCAGAGAGCGTGCGGAGCGGCCGCGCGTCCGGAAGCGCTCCACGGCCGTCGTCGGAGGCGTAGCTCGCGGTCTTGCGCAGCGACAGCTCCTCGAGCACGCGATCGCCGTCCTTCACTTTGAGCGTCACGTCCGTCTCGCCGTTCACGACGAGTGCGCGCGCGTCGATCGCGAGCAGCCCCGGACCCTCCAGCGTCACCGAATGCTTGCCCTCCTTCGTCTGCACAGACCACGGCGTCTTCAAGAGATCGTCGGACAGCGCGTCGGTGGGACCGGGCAGCGTCAGCTCGTCGATGGAGAACGTCGCGGTGGTGATGGGCTGTGAGTGCTCGTACGCCTTGAGGACGGACGCGAGGCGGAAGCTCTCCACCGCGGGCTTCAGCTCCGGCGCGGCGGCGGTGAGCTCCTTCGCGAGCGCTTCGGTGGACTGCAGCTCGGCGGCGACCTCGGGGTGTCTCGCGAGGCGCGGACAGGTGCGCTCTTCGTTCAGGCACGCCCGAATCGCGGCGCGCGCGGCCTCACCGGTGAGCTGCTGATCCACGGCTCGCGGCCGCTCCAGCGAGATGGTCGTCTTCTTGCTCGCGGTGATGAACCAGAGGCTGCCGTCGCCAATCGGCTCGGCGAGGTAGTACAGCCCCGCGCGCGCCGGGATGCCGCGCTCTTCGATCTCCAGAAGTGATCGGTCCGGCTGCATCGCCACCGGCACGCGCGTGAAGCGCACCGTCGGATCTGCCTTCACCCGCACCGTCTCCAGCGAGCCAAGGAAGAACACCGCGCCCTCTTCCGGCCCGACCTCGACCTCCCCGGTCACCTCCTTCGCCTTCGACTGCACGAACGGCGGCGCAACGCGAAGCTCGCTGCGACGAACCGGCGCGAGGACCGCTTGAGGCCCCCACTCCACGCCCTCGGCGAGCGCAGGCGAGATGAGCTCTTCGGCGCGCGCGGTGAACGGCGGCGCGGCGAGCGCGGAGACCGGCAACAGCGACAGGAGGAAGAACGTGTGGAGGGCCTTCATGGTCTTTTAGTTGGAGCTGGTTTCCAGCAGCGCATGCGCGAACGCCTGCAGCCGCTCCGGGGTGACCAGCTCCTTGCGGGCATCAGAGGAGAGCTCGAGGTGCAGAAACTGCGCGGACGGGTAGGACCGGAGCAGCCGCGCCTGAGCGTTGGTGGTGCCGCCGAGCACCTGCGTCTGCTCGGGGAAGAGCTTCACGCCATCGCCAAGCTGCAGCCGAAGCGCGGTTGCGACCGACGAGACCCACACCGTCGGCGTCTGAGAGCCCGCGCTGACCACCGCGGTCAACGCCTCACGCGCGGGCGCTTCGCTCTTCCCGAAGCCGTGGAGTTGCACGACGCGCAGGTGCTTGAGCCGCTGGGCGATCAGGTCCGTCGTGATCTGAAAGAGGTGCTCCGGGTTGTGCGCGACGTCCGCGGGATGATCCTCGTCCTCTTTC
>JBJMQN010000340.1:0-4744 GCA_045802665.1 Myxococcaceae bacterium
CGGTGAGCCGATCGTCCTCCGCTTCGGTAAGCAGCTCCGGCAGCTTCGCGGACTTCACGTCGAGGAACTCCGCGTCCAGCGAGGCCTCCCACGTGCGCTCCCCAGCGGTGAAGCGGATGCGCGAGGCGTGCACGAGCAGCCCATCCAGCAGCGCCCGCCGCACCTGTACCGAATACGGCGCCATCGTTCCCTTCGCGGCGAGCTCGACGACTTCGCCGTGGAGCCCTCGAAGGACGATGCGCGTGGTGAAGAGCACCGTGACCGGATCACCGTTGTGCTCGCCGAGCGGCTGCCCATCTTCGGAGCGCCACAAGAGCCACGTCATGAACTCGCGGCCGAGCCACGTTCTGCCTCGCAGCAGCTCGCCCTTCGCCTTGTCCGCCTGAACTTCGACGGGATCGCGTTCGTCCTTCGCGGTGGCCTGACCGTCCACGCCGCTGTCGCCGCGCAGGAACGCAGCCTCTGCTCTCGCCTCTTCACGCCGCCCCATGACTGACCTCCAGCTCTCCGCCCACGAGCTCCGCGGTGGGCTGCAGTGCGTCTTCATCCACTCCACTCGACAGCGCCATCGCGCCGGGGACGAGCGGGCTGAGCTTCACGCTGAACGCCGACTCGACTGCGGCAGTGATCTCGTCCACCTGCTTTCGCGACGAGCTCCAGATCTGCACCTGATCCGATTTCAGGTTCCACGCGACGTCGTGCAGCTTGGTCAGCTCGGTCGCGCGGTTGCGCAGCTTCTGGCGGATGCCGGCCTTCGCCTCGGTCTTCTCGCCGCGCGCGGGCTTTCGTCCGTGCTCGTTCTCGAACGCGGTGGCCCAGCGGAGGAGCTCGTCGCGGACGGTCGCAGCGCTGACGCGGATCACGTCGACGCGAAACGCGAACAGCGCGCGTTCGCCATAGAAGAGATCTCCGACCGCGAACTCCATCTTGTCGCCATGCTCCAACTCCACGAACCCGGTGGCGCGATCCTCGTCGCCCTTGCGATCGATCGGCTCGAACGCATGGGCCTGGAGGCCGCGAGCGAGCCAGCGCCGCTCGTCGGAGGGAGTCTTGTCGGAACGCTCCACGCGGAAGCGGGAGAAGGTGACGGAACCGCGAAGGATGGGCATGGGAGGCGCGGACGTATGCCACAGCGGTCCGACATCGCCCCGTGGCCATCGCGGTGCGTCAGCCAAGCCACCGAAATCACCGGGGCGGCGGAGCTCAGCCTGAAAATTTGCGGGTCCGCTACGGCGTGCAACGTTCTGCCACATGCCCACTGCCCGCCAATCCCGCACTCCGCTCTGCCTTCCAGTCTCCGTCGGCCGAAAAATGGCCGCGCTCAGCACCGACGTCTCGACGAAGGGTTTCTGCCTCGAGGTGATGAAGCCCGTCGCCGAAGGCACGCCGATCGACGGCTATGTGCTCCACGGCGATCGCGAGCTCGACTGGAGAGGCGAGGTGGTCTGGGTGGAGCAGGCCAATCCTCAGGCGAGCCACTGGAGCCGCATCGGCGTGAAGTTCACCTGGATGTCGCCCGGGCTCCGCGCGCTGTTCTCCCTGGAGAAGCGCCGACGAAAGTAGGCGGTCCTCCGACAACGCCGTTCATCGGGCGCACGGGCCCGGCTGTCGTTAGATGACGGCCAATGGCACGCAGATCGGTCTTCGGTGGCAGGGCGCACGGCTTGCGGCTCGAACGGATGGCCTCGTCGTCGCGCTTCAAGGACGGCGTCTTCCACAACACGAAAAGCGTCGGCGCCGGGCTCAAGAAGGGCAGCGCGCTCTCGACGATGGGCGAATACTTCTTCGGTGGCGAGAGCCGGTCTCCTGCGGCGCCGCTGCCTGCCGAGAACCCGCTCCCGAGCTGGAGCCGCCCCGCAGACGGCGGGCTGCGCGTCACCTGGCTCGGCCATTCGACGGTGCTGATCGAGATCGACGGCTACCGCGTGCTCACCGATCCGGTCTGGGGTCAGCGCGCGTCTCCCTACTCGTTTGCGGGGCCGAAGCGCTTCCAGCCGGTGCCGGTGGCCATCTCGGCGCTGCCGAAGCTGGACGCGGTGATCGTCTCGCACGACCACTACGATCATCTGGACTACCCGACGATCCTCGAGCTCGCGAAGCTCGACGTCCCGTTCTTCACGTCGCTGGGCGTGGGCGCGCACCTGGAAGCCTGGGGCATCGCGCCCGAGCGCATCACTGAGCTCGACTGGTGGGAGCACGCGCAGGTTCGCGGCCTTCGGATCTCCGCCGCGCCGTCGCAACACTTCTCCGGCCGCGCAGTGGGCGATCGCAACCACACGCTCTGGTCGTCGTTCGCGGTGAAGACCGATGCGCACTCGGTGTTCTTCAGCGGCGATACGGGGCTCACTCCCGAGTACGCGGAGATCCGGTCGCGGCTGGGGCCGTTCGATCTGGTGATGCTGGAGGTCGGCGCGTTCCACGAAGCGTGGGGCGACATTCACCTCGGGCCGGACAACGCGATGAAGGCGTACGAGCTGCTCGGCGGAGGGATGTTCCTGCCGGTGCACTGGGGCACGTTCAATCTCGCCATTCACGCGTGGGATGCGCCGGCGGAGCGGCTGCTGGAGCTCGCGGAGACTCAGAGCGTTCAGCTGGTGATGCCGAAGCTCGGCGCGGCGATCGAGCCTCGGAAGGCGGAGCGTGTCGATCCGTGGTGGCGCGAAGTCACGGCGGCGGATCGACGGAGAGCTCCGGAGCCAGCGGCCAGCGAGAGCTGAGCGCGACGATCGGTGCGGCTCGTCGATGCCGGACCGTTCGGCGGCCGCATGAGGTCTCGCCGCGCGTCCCCCAGCTCAGCTCATGCCACCTGACGCGGCCGCATCGGGACACTCCCGATATCGCGGTGCGCTCTTCCCATCCTGAACCCGAGCATCAGGTTCGCGATCCCGAAGATGATCGCGTACACGCCCAGCACTGTGACGACCGCCAGTGCGCCAGACCACGGGCGTGAGAACGCGAGCAGACCGAAGAAAACCGACAGCGCGCCGGAGAGACCGAGGAACCACTCTCCATCCACCAGCTTTCGCAATTTCACCGCGGCGATGATCTGCAGGATCCCGGTGCCAAGTGCCCACGCGGCCACGAGGTAGGTGAGGCTCAGCGCCGTCACCACCGGCATCCGGAAGGCGATCATGGCGGCGGCGATGGCGAACAGGCCTTCGATGACCATCAGGCCCCAGGCCCGATCGGTTCGCGCGGACTGGATCGCCGCTGCGAACGACATGATTCCGTGCACCAGCGCGAATACGGCGAAGTACGCGATCAGCAGCCGCAGCGCACCGGCGGGCATCGCCAACGCGAACACGCCGAGCATCAGCGCCGCGAGTCCTCTGAGCGCGACCATCCACCAGTTCTTCAACAGCAAATCCAACGCGCGCCAGACAGGCCCCTCCACGATCGGCGTTTCGTCTCCAGTCACCATGGCTCGAAGCCTCCTCGTCGCTCACGGTGCGCAGCCGCGCTCAACCGCGCAAATGGCATTCAGGCCCGGGCCTCGGCGCGCCGTCGCAGCCTCGACGCGAGCCCCAGCTGCACCAGGCCGTAGGCGAACCCGTACGCGGTCATCTCCGTGAAGAGCGCGAACGTGCCGATGCGCGGCCTCGCCAGCGCGAGTAGCCCGAACACGATTGAGATCCCCGCCGCCACCCCGAGCAGCTGTCCGGGGCCTTCCGTCCGCCGCACGCGCACCGCACCCAGCAGCTGAATGGCGCCCACCAGGAACGCGAACGATCCGTAGAGCAGCGCGAGGCTCATGGGCGTGATCGTCGGTGCGCCGAGCGCCATCACCGCGATGGACACCGCCACCAATGCCTCCGCGGACGTGAAACCCCAGAGCTCGTGGAAGTGCCCCTCGCGCTTTGCGAAGGCGAGAGAGAATGCCGCGAACAGAAGCGCGTAGATCCCGAACGCTGTGCTGACGAGCCGCACTTCGTCGAGCCGCGCGAGCATCCCGATCACGCCCACCACCAGCGCGGAGACTCCTCTGAGCTGCACCATGCGCGAGCTGTGCGTGAGGACATCCGTGATGCGGCCATGGGGAAGCGCGTGAGTCTCCATGCGTGAACGGTGGGACCGGATGCCGCTCGGCGCATCGTCGCGGACGGCACAGGTAATCAGAGCTGCGATGTCTGCTCGGCGTTCGCGGAGAAGAGCGGCGCGTTCACCAGCGAGGTGACCAGCCGTTCGTACGCGAGCAGCGATTGGACTCCGAGGAAGCGTTCCTTCACCCGCTCCCTCGCGGCGATCCCAAGCCGTTGGGCGAAGGCTTCGTTCTGCAGCAGCGTGCGCAACAGCCCGGCGAATTCGCGAAGGTCCCCGGGATCCTTCAGCAGAAGCCCGCTCACCCCGTCCACGATCTGATCCTGAATGCCGCCCACCGCGCTCGCGACCACCGGCCGCGCTTTCCACATCGCCTCCGAGACGGTGAGCCCGAACCCTTCGCGCAGGCTCTTCTGCACGATCACCGTCGAGTGCCGCTGCAGCGCGTTCACGATCGCGGCGTTCTCCTCCACGTCCGCCATGGGCAGATTCGCGAGGTGAATCTTCGCGCGGGCGTGGTGGGGGAGCGCTCGCCAGGCGCTGACCAGCTCCTCGAAGACCTGCGCGCCCTCGGGATCGTCCGCCACCGCGTGCACGTTGGGGCCCGCCAGCACGAGCTCCGCATTCCTGGGGGCGAGCGGCGACAAGAGCTGCGCGAAGCCCTGCAGCACGCCAACCGGATCCTTCAACCTGTCCCACCGCGAGA
>JBJMQN010000341.1:0-2945 GCA_045802665.1 Myxococcaceae bacterium
AAATCCAGAAGCCGCCCTTGCGGAACCACGCTCCGAACGAACGCGGCGCGCTGGCGCGTGAACACGGCGAGCGCGGACTTCAGCGGTTTGGTCCAACCGTCGGCGGACTGATCGAAGTGCGGATACAGCTCCGCGGGAGGAGGCGCGGTCCGATCATCCGTGAACGCAAGCCCACAGCCGCTGCACCGCACGATGGGATAGCCATTCGAGGAGCGGAACAGCTCGGTGTGGCTCTCTCCACGGCAGACGGGACAGTGGAGCACGGAGGAGTCAGCCATGATTCTTTCCAGGCAGCGAAGAGAGCTTTTCGTCGACGACGTAGAGCGGCCAGCCCATCGAATCCTTGTAGACCCGCGCGACGTACATGCCGATGAAGCCCAGCGCGAGCACGATCCAGCCGACGTGGCCGATGACCGCCGCCGCCAGCAGGCGTTCCGCGCGGGTGAGCCCGAACCGTCCACCCTCGACGAGCACGTATCCGGCGCCGAGCAGATCGAGGAAGAACCCAAGCACGCCGACGTATGCGAGCAGGCGCAGCGGCATCGTCGAAGACGAGAGGATCCCTGCGATGCCGAACCGGCCGGCGCTGATGAGGTTGTAGTGCGTCTTCCCGATGATCCGGCGTTCTCGCTTGTACGGGATGCCCTCCCGCTTGAAGCCGACATATCCAAGCTGTCCGCGGACGAACGGGAACGTCGAGCGGGTGGCGAGGCAGTAATCCCGAACTCGTTTGTCGACGAGGAAGAACTCCGCCATGTCGAGCACGATCTCGTGATCGGCGATCTTGCGGGTGACGCGATAGAACAGCTTCCGCCCGAGGTGCATGAGGAAGAACTCCTCGCGCTTGTCGCGGATGCCGTAGGCCACGTCGGCCCCTGCCAGCCACCGATCGATGAAGCGCGGGATCATCTCCGGCGGATCCTCGCAGTCCACGTCGATGTTCGCGACGGCGTCACCGGTCGCATGACGCATTCCAGCCGTGATCGATGCCTGGTAGCCAAAGTTGCGGCTCAGCGTGATCAACCGGACCCGCGAGTCCTTGGCCATCAACTCCTGGATGATCGGAAGGGTGCGATCGGTGCTGCGGTTGTTCACGAAGATGAGCTCGAAGCGCACCTTGTCCTCGGACACCGCGAGCGCCCGCATCAGCCGCTCGTAGAACAGCGGCACCGCCAGCTCCTCGTTGAAGACCGGGCAGACGATGCTGACGAGAGGCTTGGGCGGCGTTTCCTGAGCCATGGGACGAGGGGCTCATATCCTGTGAAGCGCGCTGCGCCAATCCTGCCGTCAGGGCTCGCTGACCGAGGCAGCTCCTTCGCTCCAGACGGTGCCAGCCTCGTCGGTGAGCTTGTACGAAAGCGGGTTCTCGCCAGCTTTCAGCGAGACGTCGAGGTCTACGACTTGCTGCATCGGACGAGTGGGCGTGATGAGCGGTGGCGAGAGGTAGACGTTTTCGCTGGCGGAGCCGTTGGGAGAGCTCACGCGGAGCTTCAGCTTCCGGGTCGCGAACTCGAACACCGGATCAGCCGTCGCCGCGCTGAAGTCGATCGTCGCTCGCAGCCGGCCGGCCTCCGATGGCGACAGATGCACCTCGCAGTGCGTGAAGCCGGTCGTGAAGGGCTTCTGGGCAGGGTCTGGAAACTCGTAGACATCAACCCCGCCGATGTTCGTGACGTAGTGCGCACCGGCGCCTTCGATCACCGATCGGTAGAGCTGCGACCGTCCGCCGAGGAGCTGGTTGTAGAGCAGCACAAACTCGATCCCGGACGCGCTCAACGTCTTCAATTTCTCCAGCGCGCTGCCATCCCCGAAGCTCTCATCCTTCATCCATTCCGCGAGCGGCGGCCGATATCCAGCTTCCCCGCCCAGCAGCGGCCGATCGAACACCGTCGTCTGGTACATCCGATAGCGCTCGAGCGGATCGAAGAACGGAAGCTCGAGCACGGGCCGCTTCCCGGGCTGATTGGCGATCCACGTGTAGACCGGCGGCGCCTGTTCGATGCGGTAGATCGCTCGCAAGGGCAGCGGCGCGACGCGCATTTCAAAGAGCACGGCGGCGACCATCAGAACGCCCAGCCCCCATCGAAGCGATGGCTTCGGGAGCAGCGCACCCATCTGCGCCACGCCATAGCTGGCGAGGAGCGCGGCGGCGAAAGAGTCCACGAACCAGAAGCGCGCCGGCGTGCGGACGGATCCGAAGCCCGGCACGTGCGCGAGCCACTTCCACATCCCGTCCGCAATCACCTGACCGTGAGCCTGAATGTGGGGACCGAGTCCTGCGTACAGATAGAACAGCCCGACGCCGACCAGCAGCAACCCGAAGGACAGCTTCCGATCGAAGTCGCGCGCGACCACGCCGCGGCCAAGCTCCCAGAGCACGATGGGCGCCACCAGCGCGAGGGCGAGCCAGCGATTGCTGAGCGCCGGGATCAGCAGCACGACCGTCAAAGCCGTCGCGGCGACCGACATGATCCACGGGCGCATGAGAAGCTTCGTCTTCGGTTTTCGACCGACGTTGAGCCGGAGCAACAGCGCAGCGATCGCCGCAGCGCCGAGCACGCTGTAGCCAAGGAAGGTGTAGCTCTCGCGCCCGAGATCCTTCACGTGCTCCGGATAGGTCTTGCTGTAGGGCGGAGCCGCGGTGAGTTGCTCGAGCCGGCCGCCGTACACGTCCACGTGCCATTCAGGCCAGGTGAGGCTGTGCGCCGCCTTCATCTCCAGATACGGCCCGTAGATCGGAATCAGGCACACACCGGCGATGGCCACCGCCGCTGCGAGATGAACGGCGATCTTCCGGCGACGTTCCCGCTCGGCTGAAAGGACGAACCAGAGGCCCGCTGCTGCGAAGAGGTAGAGCGAATAGAGAGCGTCGTTCACGCCCGCACTCCCGTGCAGAAAGAACGCGAGCGCCGTCCAGCCCGTCGCGACCCACGTCGGCTTCTCCC
>JBJMQN010000342.1:0-7317 GCA_045802665.1 Myxococcaceae bacterium
GCGGGCGATCAGCGCGGACGAGGACGCCATCGGCAAGCTGTGCGGCAACTACATCGACAACATCAAGGCGTACACCCAGAAGGAGAAGGTGAAGAACAAGTACACCGGTCTCTACGAGGAGCCCGATGAGCGCCTGATGCGCAGCATCGAAGAGAAGATCGAGATCCCCGACAGCCGGAAGGACGACTTCCGCCGGGAGATCATGAACTACATCGGCGCGCTCGCGATCGAGGGCAAGACGTTCAACTACCGCACGAACGAGCGGCTCCATAAGGCGCTGGAGCTGAAGCTGTTCGAGGACCAGAAGGACTCGATCAAGCTGAAGAACCTCGTGTCGTCCGTCGTGGACAAGGACACGCAGGAGAAGATCGATCTCGTGAAGGACCGGCTCATCAAGAACTACGGCTATTGCGAGATCTGCTCGACGGACGTGCTGAACTTCGTCGCGTCGATCTTCGCTCGCGGAGACGCGAAGGAGTGACGATGAACTTCCCGCCCTTCCCGGAGACGAACGGACAGGTGGCGATGGGGGCGCTGCTGTTCGCGCTCATCGCCGGCGTCATCGCTCGGATCGTCTTCGCGCAGTTCAAGAAGGGCGGCAGCGGGCGGCACTTCGTCGCGGCGATCGTCGGCGGCGCGGCGGTGCTCGCGCTGTTCGCGTTCGCGATCATCTGGACGGCCTCCGGAATTCCGATCGGTGGGGACTGACGCGATGAGCCTTCGCATTCACCAGGACCACAACCGATTCCGCGAGATCGTCCGCGGGAAGATCAAGCAGAACCTCAAGAAGTACGTCCAGAAGGGCGAGATGGTGGGCAAGAAGGGGAAGGATGCGATCAGCATCCCCATCCCGTTCATCGACATCCCGCACTTCAAGTACGGCAAGAAGGAGCAGGGCGGCGTCGGTCAGGGCGAAGGCGAAGTGGGCCAGTCGCTGCAACCGGGCGACGTGGATCCTCAGGACGGCAAGAAGGCCGGTCAGGGCGAAGGCGAGCACGCGCTGGAAGTGGACGTGACGCTGGATGACCTCGCGCAGATTCTGGGCGAGGAGCTGCAGCTGCCCAACATCCAGAACCGCGGCAAAGAAAAAGTCGTCGCGCAGAAGATCAAATACACGGGCATCAACACGACGGGCCCCGAGTCGCTGCGGCACTTCAAGCGCACGTTCAAGCAGGCTCTGAAGCGGCAGATCGCGACCGGCACGTACGATCCCGGGCGTCCGCTGATCGTCCCCACGCGCGAGGACAAGCGCTACCGCAGCTACAAGGTGCAGAACCTGCCGGAGACCAACGCGGTCATCATCTACATGATGGACGTGTCGGGCTCGATGGGCGACGAGCAGAAGGAGATCGTCCGCATCGAGAGCTTCTGGCTCGATACGTGGCTGCGCCATCAGTACAAGGGCCTGGAGACGCGCTACATCATCCACGACGCCGTGGCGCGCGAGGTGGACCGCGACACGTTCTTCCACACGCGTGAGAGCGGCGGCACGATGATCAGCTCCGCGTACAAGCTCTGCAAAGAGATGATCGAAGCGGAGTACCCGGCGGGCAGCTGGAACATCTACCCGTTCCACTTCTCCGACGGAGACAACTGGAGCGCGGACGACACGAGGCTGTGCATCGAGATGCTGCGCGAGAACATCCTGCCTTCGGTGAACCAGTTCGCTTACGGGCAGGTGGAGTCGCCGTACGGGTCCGGGCAGTTCATCAAGGATCTGCGCGAGACCATCGGCACGTCGGAGAACGTGGCGCTCTCCGAGATCGCGGACAAGGACGCGATCTACGGATCGATCAAGGACTTCCTCGGCAAGGGTAGATAAGGAGCGGGTCGCTGCTTCCGACCATCGTCCGCGCAGGCAGACGGCCGCGCGAGCGCGCTTCCGTGCGGGTTCGTGCTTATCCAAGGAACGGACGCGAGGTGGCTCCAGGCGATGGCGAGCGACGACCGCGAAGAGATGCGCCGCACCGAAGTGGTGACCCGGATGGAGGACGCAAAGCGCCTCATCGAGCCGCCGGTCCGGCAGCAGGTCAGCTTCCAGCTCGTCCGGTTTGCCGATTATGTCCGCGATGGCCAACTTGAGGCTGCGTGGGATGCGCTCGCGGAGGCGGGCGAGGAACTGGACGTGCCGGCGCGGTTCTGGCGCGCGCTCGCGGAGGCTGCGTCCCTGCTGCGGCTCGAGGAACGGCGGGCAGAAGCCGCGGCTCACGCAGCCCGCTCGGAGTGAGCGTTGCCGTCATGTCGAAGGCGTTCACCAAAGGTGACGAAGGCGTGCCGGACGTGCCGTCGCGGCCGGTCGTGCGCCTCGCGCCCGGAGAAACCCGGTACATCACCGCGGAGGGGCATGCGGCGTTGAGCGATCAGCTTCGCGTGTTGAAGGAGTCCGACCGCCCCGCGGCACAGGCCGCACCCGACATCGAACGCCGTCAGAAGCTCGCCGAAGTGGACGCGAAGATCGCGGCGCTGGAGGCGCTGCTCGCGGCGGTGACGATCGCGCCCGAGGTCCCAGCGAATCCCGAGCGAGTCGTCTTCGGAGCGTGGGTGGAGCTGGAAGATGAAAACGGCCAGCGCGCGCGTTGGCGGATCGTGGGACCGGACGAGGCGGATCCGAAGGCGGAGAAGCTCTCGGTGCAATCGCCGATCGCGCGTGCGCTGCTCGGGAAGGCGGCGGGTGACGTGGTGACCGTGGAGCGGCCGAGCGGTGCGGTGGAGCTCGAGGTTCTGGCTGTCGCCGCGTCCTGAAACGAAAAAAGGCGCGCCGTTGTTCTGGCGCGCCATCCGGATTGAGACTTCGAGACGGTGGCTATCGGCGGTTCTTCTTCGTCTTCACCGGCTGCACCTGAAGAACGAAGGAGGGCGATTCCCACTCCGATTCTTCGAGCTTCGCGACCGGCGGCGGCGGGAGCGCTTTCTCCTGCAACTGAACGCCATACTCGGGCTGATAGTCCTGCGCCCAGAGCAGACCGAACAGCGGCCAGAAGAAGAACACGCCTGCGCCAACGGAGATCGCGGTCCGGCCGCCGTTCCACTGATCGCGGCGGACGGTCACGGCGACCGGCTCGTACCCTTCCTTTTCGATGACGAAGGTCTGGCTGTGACCGTTCATCTCGGTGTCGCTGTACGAGTACGGGGTCATGCCGAGGATCGCACCGCTCGGAGACTTGACGGTCGCGCCGGCCGGATAAGAGCGGAGCACGGTGGAGCTGGCGCAGCCGGTGGCAAGCACGAGGGCAACGACGATCGGGAGGAGCGATTTCATTTTGGGGCACCTGGGGAGCCGTTCGGGGAGTCGAACGGGGATGCGCCCTGGGATTGCTCGGCGTGTGCCCCCGCTAACTGGCCGGATTCCGGTCGAAATGACCGACACGGGGGGTCCGGATGCCGGCGGCCCGTCCGGGACGGTGGACAAGAAAAAACCCCGCCGGGGATCGCTCCTCGGACGGGGTTTTCTGTTTCGCGGCCCTGGCGTGCCGCGGCTGCTACTTCTTGTCGAAGTTCGGCGTGGCGGGACCCGGAACGGGTTCCTTGCCGGCGGCCTGCTTCACTGTGTCGCCGACGTTCTGGTTCAGGTCCGTGCCCTTGCGCGTGATGTCGTGCTTGGTCTGCTCCCAGTCACGCTTGAAGGCTTCTTTCACTTTGCCGCCGCGGTCTGGCTTCTTGTCGTAGTCCATAGTCAGTCTCCCTTGTGACTTAAGGGTGGGACGAGCAGCCGGTTCCGACAATGAGCGTTCGCCCTGACGGACGCAGAGCGGGCGAGCGACCTACGGCACCGTGAACGAGGTGATGGGCTTTCCGTCGCCGGCGCCGCCCGAGTCGTCTTCGTTCGGGTTGAAGATGTCGCAGTACACCTTGGTCTGGTTGCCCACGCGCACCGTCACTTCGTACGGGACCTCCGTCGTCGCGGAGCAGTTCTCGAAGTAGTCCACGCGCACGTTGTACTGGCCAGACGGCGGCTGCTGGCCGCCCGGGTAGATGATGTTCTCGATGTCCACGTTGTCGACGCTGCAGCCCGCGTTCGAGTCGAGATCGAGCCAGCCCATCGCGCCGCACATCGACGGGTTGACGCCGCCGGCGTCGGGGTTTTCGCTCGGATCGCCGTACCAGATCTCGCAGGTGCCTCCGCCCGGCAGCGGCTCGTCGACGTGGAGGTCGAGGTCCTCGGGCTGATCGAACTTCAGGGTGATCTGCACGCCACCCTGCGCGCCGCGAAGCTCGCACGCGCCACCGACACAGACGAACCCTTCCGCACAGCCGGGGCTGCAGGAGCCGCCCGTATACGTGTTGTTCACGCACAGCCCGCCGTCCGGGCGGAACGGAAACGCCTGCAGCTCGCACGCGTTGTTGACGCACTTCTTGTTCCAGCCCGGGCAGTCGGTGTCCTGAAGACACGCCACGCACTGCCCCGCGGTCTCGTCGCAAACGGGGTTCGGCTTGTTGCAGACGCGCCCGCACGGTCCCGCATCGGGAGGCTCGACGGTTCCGCCGCCGCCACCGGCACCGCCACCCACGCCACCGCCGGTCCCGCCGCCCGCGCCCGAGACGCAGGTGTGCGAGGTCGGATCGCAGGTGTGGTTCTGGCCGGTGCACTGCGTGGAGTCGAGGCACTGGACGCAGCGCCCGGACGCCACCGACTGGTCGCAGTACGGGAGCACCGCGGAGCAGCCCTGGTTCGCCGTGCACGCCTTGCAGGAGTTGCTCGCGGTGTCGCAGATCGGCGTCGTGCCGCTGCACGCGGTTGGGCAGCCGGTGGTCACGCCCGACGGCTTGCAGCTCTTCGTCGCCGCATCGCAGGTGAGCCCCGCGCCGCAGACGATGTCGTCACACGGATCGCCGCTCTTGCACGCCACGCCCGAGAGCGCCGCGCCGACGAGAAAGCCCACGAACAGAACCAGCCGTGACGATGAATTCATGCGTCCTCCAACTGAAGCAACTGAAGGCCGCGGACCCTACTCGCTCTCGGCGGCCGGACGTAAGACGCGGTGCGTTCGTGTGAGCACGACCTGAGCACGGCAGTGCTCACTACGGCGGGCCATACGCGGTCAGCGATGCCAGAGCTTGCTTCGCCGGAAGGGGCGGCAAGCCCGGATAATTGAACACCGGCGGGCGGCCGTACTGGTTCGGGATGGCGACGCAGAGCTCCGTGGGCGGCACCTTCGCGACTTCGTCCATGATGCTCGCGGAGCGCGTGGAGAGCGCGAACACGGCTCGCTTCTCGCCGGCGGAGTAGAGGCGCTGGCGTGCTTCGAAGACCGCGGGCCACACGGTCCAGTAGTCGCCGTAGAGGAGCGCGCAGCGGCTCTGCACCAACTCTTGCGCGAGCGCGCCGTACTTCGGGCGGAAGGTCTCGCTCACCACGTACGCCTTCGGAGGGCCGTAGGTGAAACCGCCGGCGCAACCCAACGCGAGCGCTGAGAGGAGAAACACCGCCGGCGCCTTCAGCTGGGGCGTCACGACCGGGCTCGCGGCGGCCGCGAGGATGGAGGTGATCGCGAGGAGCAGCACGAGCGCGGGCTCGATGTAGCGCCACGCGTAGCCGTTGGAGAGCACGTGCGCAGATGCAGAGGCAATGAGCCAGGTTCCCGCGGCTGCACATGCACAGACCGCCGCCCACCCGAGAGCGGCGAGCCCATCCCGCCGCGTCTTCTTCCAGACGAGCGCCGGCGCCAGCCCGAGGACGCAGAGCGCCAGGAAGAGCTTCGGATACCAGTCGCTCCAGACGCCCGGCCCGGGCCACGGCGGCGCGGCGGCGCCGTCATAGAGGCGCTTCGCCCCGTTCCACCAGTCCCTCATGGGGACGAGATCGTTGGTGGTGTGATCCGCGTTCATCTGGCTGGAGAGATAGAGGCTCAGCTTCGTCGCGATGGCGAGCCAGCCCATGACGCCCGCCATGCGCACGAGCAGTCCCTTCAGCCGCCCTGATCGCCAGCCGTCGATCGCCGTTCGAAGCGCGATGAGCGGCCCCAGCTGCAGGAACGACGCGGGGCTCACCCAGAGGCTCGCGGCGCCGAGGACGACGAAGCCAGCTACCCGTGCCGCAGTGTTGAGACGCGATCGCCGGATGCCCTCTCCCCCCGGCTCGAGCAGCAGAAGCCCGATGAGCAGCGGCGTCATGGACTGCAGATACGGCATCACGTTCATGGTGAACGTGACGCCCTGCGCCTGGAGCAGGAACAGCGCGTTGCCGATGGCGCCGGCGATGGCCCAGTTGCGGAGGCGCAGCCAGCGCGGCAGCAGGAAGAAAAAGAGCTCGCCGCAGAAGACCCAGAGCGCGGTCTGGACGACGAGGTTCGCGTAGGGCGAACGGACAGGCCAGGCGAGCAGCGGGATGAGCATCCCGAAGCGGTCCTGGCCCCAATAAAACGGCGTCCACTTCGCCACGCTCACCAGGATGGGGATGAGCGAATCCGCGTGGTGGAGCGCGGTGTACGGCGTGAAGGCGATGTACGCGGCGTTCAGCGCGCAGGCGGCAGAGGCGGCGAGCAGAAGCCCCCGGTGCCTTGCTTCGGTGGACACGGCCCGGGGTGTTAGCACGCCCACACGTGCTGTCGATTGAACGCTGTGGGTGAACGGTGTGGGTGCGAGCGTCACCGCGCAAGCGTCCTGCAGTGAAGAAGGGGCCTTGGCTGGGCGTCTCTTAAGACGGAAGATCCGCCCCATGCCGAAGAGTCTGACCCCGCGGCTCGCCGCGCTCAAAGAGGAGATCGAAGGGTACGCCCGGGGGCTGGGGCTCGACTTCTTCGAGACGATCTTCGAGATCCTCTCCTACGACGAGCTGAACATGGTGGCCGCGTACGGCGGCTTCCCGACGCGCTACCCGCACTGGCGCTGGGGCATGGAGTACGAGCAGCTCAGCAAGGGGTACGAGTACGGGCTCAGCAAGATCTACGAGCTCGTGATCAACAACGACCCCTGTTACGCGTACCTGCTCGAGAGCAACGCCGAGGTCGATCAGAAGCTCGTGATGGCGCACGTCTTCGGGCACTGCGACTTCTTCAAGAACAACTTCTACTTCCAGCACACCAACCGCCGGATGATCGATCAGATGGCGAACCACGCGACGCGCGTGCGCCGCTGGGTGGACAAGATTGGCGTGGAGAAGATCGAAGACTTCATCGACCGGGCGCTCTCGCTGGAGAACCTGATCGATCAGCACGCGCCGTACATCCGCCGGAACCCGGACCCCAAGCGCGCCGAGGAGGAGGCCAAGAGCAACGAGCGCATCCAGGGCTTCCGCGTGGAGCGCGAGTACATGCGCGGCTACGTGAACCCGGCCGACTTCCTGGAGTCGCAGCGCAAGCGCGTGGAGGACGAGAAGCA
>JBJMQN010000343.1:0-3038 GCA_045802665.1 Myxococcaceae bacterium
CCGCCCCCACCGCCTGCACCGCCACCGGAACCACCGCCCGTGCCGCCGGGAAGCTTGTCCGCCGCGGACGAGCATGCGCCGAGCAGAAGCGCGGCTGCGAGAAGAAGCGTTGTGCGGATCAGGTGCTCACCTCGGGAAGTCCGGCCGTTTCCGAGGGCAATCAGGGCGGATCGCGCTCACCGGGTCAAGGAAGGCACCGACGCACTCGGACGCACGTGTGAAGGCGAATTCACGGACCGGGACACGCGCGTCACGACAGCGGTGTCAGTGCTTCGTCACAACAGCGGCGCGTAGCCCGCTCGGAGGTAGCCGCGGAGCTTTTTCTCCGCCCGGCTGTGCGCGGTGTACGCGGCGACGAGGTGGCAGACCCAGCCGAACATGCCGCCGGTGCCGATCCAGAGTCCCGGCGTGACGATCAGCCAGAAGATCCCTCGGAGAATGTCCCCGTTGTAGATCTGCCCGATTCCAGGGACGAGAAACGACAGCAGTGCGGCGGTTCCAGGTCGTGACATTTTCGTTCAGCGCCTCCTTGGCTACCCATACGGATGAGGCGCGGCACGATTGCGTCAAGTCACAGCCGCAGCCACTTCTTCGCGCCCGCCCCGAACAGCCAGAGCGCGCCGCCCACCACGGCGAAGCGCACCGAACGTCCAATCGCCGCGGCCAGCAGAAACCGCGCGAAGGGGACGGCGACCACGCCGCTGCCGATCGAAACCAACTTGAACGGCGTCGGCAGAATCGACGCCATCAGCGCGAGCACCCAGAAGTTCGTCCCGAGCAGCTGTCCCACGGACTGCCCGGAGATGTGGAGCAGCTCCGCGACCTTTCCGCCCAGCGGCGCGTTCAGATCCAGGTGCAGCATCTCCAACATGCCGTGCACGCCCGAGCCGAGCCAGTAGCCCACGATTCCGCCGCCGAACGACGCGAGCGTTCCGATGATCGCGAGCTTCCACCACGACTTCGGCTTCGCCAGCACCATCGGCACCATCAGCGCGAAGGGCGGGATCGGGAAGATCGACGCGTCGAGGAACGAGACCACGATGAACGCGATCAGGGCGTACTTCGTGTCCGCGTACGACTCGACCCTCTTGTAGAGCCGCCGGTACCACGAGGGGCGGGGAGCATCTGCGGTCACGGGCGCTGCGGTATCCGACATGGGGCGCGCAACATACCGTTTGGGGCGGGGCTTTCCACACCCCGGCGCTGATCCGAAGCGCGGGGCGCTCGATTGCCCGGCAAAGGACGCTTTTCACTGGCGTTCATTCGGACTGGCGCGGAAGGCGAACTAGCCTTGGGCTTCATGACGGACGGGTTGGAGCGGGTGAAGGCTGCGCACGGAAGACTCAAAGTCTTTCCGCTGCCCTCCGCCGTGCTCTTCCCCGCCTCGGTGATGCCGCTCCACATCTTCGAGCCGCGGTATCGCGAGCTGGTGCGGGATGCGCTCGCGGGGGATCGCATCATGGCCCTCGGTGCTTTCTCGCCCGGTTGGGAGACGAACTACCAGGGCCGGCCGCCGCTGGAGCCGCTGTGCTGCGCGGGCGCGATCGTCTGGCATGAGGCGCTCGAGGATGGGCGCTACAACATCCTCCTGCAGGGCATCGTCCGCGCTCGAATCGTGGAGGAGTTGCCCGCGGCGCGCCTCTACCGCGAGGTGCGCGCGGACCTTCTGCCGGATCCGCAGTTCGAAGGTCCCGAAGTGGAGCTGCTCCGGAACGCGGTGCTGGAGCTCGCGTCCGATCTCCCTCAGCAGACCGCTCAGGTGCTGGTGCAGCAGGCGGTGCGCGCCGAAGGGGGAGAGCTCGCGGATCTCGTCGCGGCGGCGGTCGTGGGGCAGGTGGAGCGGCGCAAGGAGCTGCTCGAGCTGCTCCCGGTGAAGGAGCGCCTCGTCGCGGTCCTCGGAGACATCTCGGACGTCATCGCGCGCACGCGGGTCGTGCGCCCCGGAGGACCTTTGAATTAGTGGGCCTCCCGGCGAGTCGTCTCAACTGGACAGAGACGTCGCCCCGCGTTCCACTTGGTAACCTTCATGCCTCGGTTTGCACACATCTTCGTCGCTGCCCTCGCTGCCGTGGTCTCGCTCTCCGCCTTCGCGGAAGAGGGCAACTGGGAGACCGTCGCCACCGGCAACATCACCGTGAAGGCGCGCACCCGGTCCGGCACCGCCATCCGCGAGATCTGGGCCGAGGGCGACATGGACGCCCCCGTGCAGGACATCCAGAGCACGATCCTCGACCCCGAGGGGTACCCGAAGTTCATGCCGTACGTGAAGGAGTGCCGCTACCTCGGCACCAAGGCGGAGCCGGATGGGAGCCGCTACGTGTACACGCGGCTGGACCTGCCGATGATCACCTCGCGCGACTACGTGGTGAAGGTGGACGTGCCGCAGAAGGTGGATGGCTCGGGCAAGGGCAACTTCGAGAACCACTGGATCGCCGCGCCGGACAAGATTCCCTCGCGCAGCAACATCGTGCGGCTGCGCGTCAACGAGGGCAGCTGGCTGGTCACGCCGAAGGACAACGGGAAGAGCCACGTGGTCTACAAGTTCACCGTGGATCCGGGCGGCATGGTCCCGTCGTTCGCCGCGAACATGGGCAACAAGAGCGGAATCAGCGACACGTTCAAGGCCGTCGAGACCGAGGCGAAGAAGCGGAAGGCCGCGCGCGAGAGCGGGAGCGCCGGGAAGTAACGGTCGCCCGCCGCGCTCGCGCGCGAGTACCTGCTCGTGCGGGTCACTGAAAGTAACGCCCGCGCCTCGCAGTAGCGGAGGTGACGTTCCCCGCGGCTGAATTCGCGCCTGCCTCCAGTTCGAGCGTTACATTCGCTCCCATGCGGCTGGTGAAGATCGGCGTCGCGTCTGTGAACACCACGGTCGGCGCGGTGCGCGGCAACGTGGACCGGGCGCTCAAGCTCGCTCAGAAGATGGCGGCTGACCGCGTCACCGTCGGCGTGTTTCAGGAGCAGCTCATCGGCGGCTATCCGCCCGAGGACCTGGTCCAGTGGCAGGCGTTCATCGAGCGGCAGTGGGACGAGCTGGAGCG
>JBJMQN010000344.1:0-8939 GCA_045802665.1 Myxococcaceae bacterium
TCGCTACGGCGCGAAGGCGCTGGGCCGAACCTCGGCAGTGACGGAGCGTTCGTACATCCCGGTCGAGGACGACCGCGTCGACATCCCGACGCGCAGCTGGGACAAGCGCGGACAGCTTGGCTCGCTCGGCGGAGGCAATCATTTCACCGAGATGCAGGTGGATGAGCAGGGCAAGGTCTGGGTGATGCTCCACACCGGCAGCCGCGGCTTCGGCTGGAACATCGCCAAGCACTTCTTCGTCGAGGGCGCCGCGCAGCTCGGCCTTCAGCGACGCAGCGAAGACAACGTGTGGCTCGACGCGGAGTCCGCGCTCGGCCGTTCGTATTGGAATCTCCACAACATGGCCGCGAACTTCGCGGTGGCGAACCGGCTGATGATCGGTGAGGCCGTCTGCGACGCGCTCGAGGCGGTCTTCGGCGGCACGGCGGAGATCTATTACGAGATCTCCCACAACCTGATTCAGAAGGAGGACGGGAAGTTCGTCGCGCGAAAGGGCGCCACCCGAGCGTTCCCCGCTGGCCATCCTTCGCTCAAGAACACGGTGTGGAAGGACACCGGCCACCCGATCCTGATCCCGGGATCGATGGAGACCGGCTCGGCGATCCTCTTCGCGGAGGAGGGCGCGGCGAAGTCGATCTATTCGGTGAACCACGGCAGCGGCCGCCGGATGTCGCGGGGCGAGGCCAAGCGCGTGCTGAATCAGAAGGAGACGGACGCGCGGCTCGCTCGAGAGGACATCCTCCTCAACACGCGGAACACGCCGATCGACGAGTCAGGGCCCTGCTACAAAAACCTCGATGACGTGCTCGCAACCGTGGAGATGGCCGGACTCGCGAAGGTGCACAAGCGGCTGCGGCCGATCGCGGTGATCAAGGGCAACGACTGAGAAGCGTTGTGGGTTGTGGGTTGTGGGTTGTGGGTTGTGGGTTGTGGGTTGAGCGGACGGGTCTGAGAAGAGTTCAGGCCCCTCCGCTTCTCAGTGAGCTCGAAGGATTCGGCGCGGTCCGGTCGAACGACTGCTCGCGCGGGCACGCTTCGCCCAGCGACATCGGTAGCAGCTGATTGAGCGCGGGACGCCGCAGAACGTCGCATCGGCGCAGCAGTTGATCACTGACACCGCAGGGTCAGCGACACGAGCTTCCCATCGCCGATGTTCCCGCTGCTCGCACCGCCGACCAGCAGGACCGTGGCGCCGTTCGCAGGGACCACCGCGTAGCCGACTCGGCCGGTGTTAGTCGCGGGGATGAACGTCTCGGTGGCCGGATCAAACCATTCGCCGTTGGCGTTCGCGCCGGACGCATCGTCCACGTAGACCCAGCCGTTCTCCAGCACGGTGCCGCGCGGCTTCGCCTTCGCGGAGAGCATGGGCGAAAGCTCTCGCAGCGAGAGGCCGGCAGCGGTCGCGGTGATCAGAAATGCACGAGCGGAGGCCGTGAGCGTGCCGGTCGAATCCTCGCGACCGCCGAGCAGCAGCGCTCGGCCGTCGTGCAGCGTCAGCAGCGCCATGTCCGACAACTTCGCAGGCAGAGTGGGGCCCGCGCGAATCCCGCCGTCAGCCGCGACCAAATCAGTCCGCTCCGTCGGGCCCGTCGCAGAGCCCCCCGCGAGCAGCAGCTCACCCGTCGAGAGCAGCGCAGCGGCTCCATTGTGGGGCGCGGAGAGCTGGCCCACCGTCGCCTGCGCCCCAGAGCCGAGATCCACCGAGACGACCAGATCCGACGAGGTCACCGAAGAAGGCGGATCATGCAGGTTCCCGCCCGCGAGGATGACCTGATCACCCGTGATGAGCGCAGAAGTCTCCGCGATTCTCATCGCAGGATTGATGCCGAGCTCCTGCGCGCCGCCAACCGGATCCACGAGCTCGAAGCTCGACACCGAGGAGCCGCCATCGTCGCGGCCGCCGAGCACGAGCAAACCTCCATCCGTGCGCTCCGCCAGAACAGGGGCCTCGCGCGCGGAGTTGAGCTCGACGCTGCTCACCGTTCCGTTCACCAACGTGAGCACGTCCACCGCGCCGCTCAGCGCACCACCGCTTCGTCCGCCGACCATCGCCACCTGCCCTGAGCTCACGCGAAGGCGCAACGCGACCGGGTTCATCCAAGGGCGATAACCGGTCTGCTCAGTCAGTGAGCCCGCCGCGTTGCCGCCGCAGCCGCACCGCCCCTGAGTGCACGTCAGCCCTCCTGCGAGACAGCTCTTCCCCGTGCACTTCGGATCCGCGCAGTCGGCTTTTCCGTCGCCATCGTCGTCGACGCCGTTGTCGCAGAGCTCCGTCACGGTTCCCGCATCGACCACCGGCGGCACGGGCAAATTGAGCGACAACGCAGAGCCTGCCTGCTTCTCCAGCACCGCTGCGCCTTGCGCGGAGGAGATGACGACCCCGGCCTTCTCCGCGGTCGCTCGGACGTTGAGCTTCGTGCCCTCGCGGACGGTCTTTCCGGAGACGAAGTTGAACGTCGCGGGGAGGTGCAGGTCAGGGCCTTCCAGCGTTTGCACTCCGACCGGCGTGTCGTCGTCCGCCAGCGCCGCGATGACGGTCAGCCGGTCAAAGTCCGCGCCCGGGGCGAGCTGCGATTCGACGGTGACGTGAACGCCGGCGGGAACGGGCTCGCAGGCGACCAGGGCGCACATCGTCGCCAGGAAGCAGAGAGTACCGGGCCTGGTCAGTCGAGCGGTGGTCATCCGGGAGAGCGCGCAGTCTACGCTCAAAGGGCTATGCTGACGGAGCCGCTTCGCGCGCATCCCTGATGGCAGCCCCGTTCATCCCACTGGCGCCGGACACGTTCAGTGGCCGGAAGCTGGGTAAGTACGAGATCGTCTGCCGCCTCTCCACGGGCGGGATGAGCGAGATTTTCCTCGCCTTCCAGAAGGGCCTCGGCGGCTTCCGCAAATATTGCGTGCTCAAACTGATCCTCCCCGACATCAAGGGCGAGGAGGAGTTCGTCCGGATGTTCCTGGACGAGGCGAAGATCACCGCCGCGTTCAACCACCCGAACATCGCGCACGTCTACGACCTCGACATCGCGGACGGGGAGCTGTTCCTCGCGATGGAGTTCGTGCCCGGCGCGACGCTGGTGGAGGTCGCCCGGATGTGCCGGCTCAACTCCGAGCCCATCCCCATCGGAATGACGCTGCAGACGGTGCGGGATACCGCGCTCGCGCTGCACTACGCGCACACGTTCACGGATTCGCTGGGCACGCCGCAGCCGGTGATTCACCGCGACATCGCGGAAAAAAACATCATGGTGACGTACGAGGGCTCGACCAAGCTCCTCGACTTCGGCATCGCCAAGAACACCTCCGCCATCGGCCGCACGATGGTGGGCATGGTGAAGGGCACCACCGGCTACATGTCCCCCGAGCAGATCCTCGGAGAGACGTTGGATGGCCGCTCGGACCTGTTCTCGCTGGGCGTCGTGCTGCACGAATGCCTCACCGGGATGCGGCTCTTCCACGCGAAGAACCCCGAGCAGGGAATGCTCGCGCCGCTGAAGGAAGCGGTCGCGCCTCCGTCGCGTCAGAACCCGAATGTGACGCCGGAGATCGACGCGGTCGTTCTGAAATCGCTCAAGCGCAACCGCGAGGAGCGGCACCCGACGCTGCTGGATTTCGCGCGCGAGCTCGAGCGCGCCGCCGGGCCACTCATCTGGCACCCCGAGCAGACCGCGCCGTTCGTGCAGCGCCTCTTCGCCGAACGCAGAGAGCAGACGCGGAACCTCCTCACGCAGGTGAGTCAGGCGCAGAGCGAGCTCACCGGCGAGGTCCGTCTCAACGAGCTGCTCCGCGGTGAGGTTCGCGCACCGGCACCCCCTCCCCTGCCGCCCGCGCCCATCACGAAGCCGCCGCCTCCGGTCCCCGCTGAGACCACGGATCCGGGACGCGATGTGATCATCGCCCCGCCCGCGCCTCGGAAACCGACGCAGGCCAACACGCCGCTGCCGCCGAAGAAGACCGGGCGGACGAACACCGGGGAGATCACCAACCCGCGAACTCCGGCGCCGCGGAAGCGTGATCCCGACCAGACGAATCCGGGCGTGAAGCACCAGTTCGAGGACGGACCGGGCGAGCGCACGCAACAGGCCGACGACGATGCACCCGAGCCGGTGACGCTGCTGAACCGGCCCAAGGATCTCTTGAAGTTCGTGGATCCGTCGGTGAAGAACAGCCGGCCCGCGAGCCCGCGATCGTGGGCGCCCCCTCCACCTCCGGCGGCGCCTCCTGTTCCAGATGACAAGCCGGTCGAGACGCCGTGGGAAGCGGAGGTCACCGGAGAGGGAAACGCGGGCGACGACGAAGAGCCGCGCACCGTCGTCCAGGCGCCGATCAAGGCCGGGGCGAAGAAACCGCGTCCGAGCGGCGAGCACGACACCGTGTCCAACGTCGCGCCGCGTGGCTCCGGCCGGCGAAAGGCGATGGCAGGAGCGGTGCTCATCGCGGCGCTGGCGGTGGGTGGCGGCCTCGCGTGGATGAGCGGCGCGTTCAGCTCCGAGGAGATGAAGCCGGTGGTGCAGCAGCAGCCACAGCCGGAGTTGCCGCTCGCGCACGACGAGAAGCACGAGGAGAAGAAGGCGCCTGTCATCGCCGAGGCGGTGCTTCCGGTTCCCACGAAGACGAACGAAGAGAACGTGGTGGACGCTGGCGTCGCGGCGGTCGTGGCTCAACCGGAGGAGAAGGTCGCGGACAAGGTCAAACCGACGCCGACCGGGAACGACGTCGCGATCAACAAGCAGAACCTGCATGCGGGCACCGGCGTCGAGGGAGATCCATCGCTGGAGGCGAAGAAAAAGCCGGCCGTCGTGAAGAAGGCTCCGGTGAAGCACGTGGAGGCCGCGAGCTCCGAGGAGAAGGCGGCTGGTCAGGGTCAGCTCACGCTGGTGACGACTCCGTGGGCGCGCGTGCAGTTCAAGTCACAGGATCTCGGCGCCACGCCGCTGTTCAAGGTCGCGCTGCCCGCCGGGAAGCACACGCTGAAGCTCACCGGCCCGGACAATCAGATCGTCATGCTGCCGGTGGAGATCAAAGACGGCGAGGTCACGACGATTCGGCAGAAGCTCGCCGATGTGCAAACGCCGTAAGCGTCACTGCTGAACCGTCGCGCCCCCCGAGTACGAGGGCGTCTCGCGATGCGAGTGCCCCGCGCCACCGAACGTGCCTGGCCAGGCGACCTGAGGCGGCGACATTCCGGGGATCGCCCACGTATGGAACGCCGCGGACGACAGCGCGAACGGCGGATCGCAATCGCCGCACGTCATCGCGCCATCCATCGAAGCGAGCGTTCCGGTCGCGATCTCGAACAGCTCTGGCGGAGTGGCTGCCGTCGGCGCGGTGAGAGGACACGTCCACAGCGCTCGGCCGCTCTCCAGCTCCACCGCGTGAAGAGAGAGCTGTCCGCTCTGAGTTATCAACGACAGCAGCGCGCTCTCTGACGGCGCGTTCGGTCCTGACTTCCAGGTCGCGACGCGAATCTCTCCCGTCGCGAACTGCTGATCATTGGAGAGCGTGTGCGTCCACGCGGTCACGCCGTTGTAGCGATAGGCGGTGAGCGCGCGCGGATTCAACGACAGCAGCGGCCCGGGAACGAAGAGATCCGAGCTCGCCACCGGCCGGGCGAACGGGCTCCCACCGCCCACGGAAAGCGGCGCGCCACTGGCGGTGCTGAACGCGAGGTTGGAGCGCTCGGGGAGGAGGACGCCGTGCGCCACCGCGAGCTCGCCGCCCACGAAGCTCTCTGTGCGTTTCCACTTGAGCTGACCGTCGTAGCTGAACGCGAACAGGCGCGTCGGCGACAGCGAGGAGAGCGGCGCGTTGCCGGGGTTCGACGGGCTGAAGCCCATGTACAGGTTGCCCTGCGCGTCCGCGACGACGCCGAAGGGATGCGGATGGTCGCAGTCGTCCAGCATCGGATCATCCAGCTTCGTGGCGAACACCATCTGCCCGCCGGCGTTCAGGATGACGAGGAAGTACACGCGGCACTGCGTGTCCGTGTTCGAAGCGGGCGTGTTCGCGGGATACGCCTCGAAGATCGCCGCCAACCGGTCCGGCCCGAGCGCCGCAAGCCGCGCCATGAACAGATGCGACGGCTGAGCGAGCGCCGCGAAGTCCGGCCGGGCGGAGGCGAGATTGAACGACCACACCGTCGCGCCCGAGGCGAGATCGATGAGCCCGATGCTCCCGGTGTTCCCCTGCGCGAGATGATCCGCACACGCAAGCCGCCCGTTCCACAGGATGCAGCGCCGCACGCCCGCACCCACCGTCAGCGCGGAAGACCGATTCACCCGAGCGCGAGGCCGCTCATAGAAACCCGACAGCGTCAGCGCCCCATCGGGCTCCAGCATCAAATCGTGAAGCTCCGGCGGGGAGACCGGGTCCTGGTTCGAGTCGTAGTCGAACGAAGTCGAGAGCGCGGTCGCGGCGGGCCGCACGCACGTGGAGCCCTGACAGACGCCCTCGCCCTGGCACGGAGAGGCCTGCTCGCAGATGAAGCCGTCTGGAGGATCTCGCGTGACGCACGCCCCTGCGATGCACACCTCAGCCGAGTCGCACGTCACGGTCCCGCACACCGTTCCGTCCTGCGCCTGCTGGCTCGTGCACCCGAGCTTCGGATCGCACACGCCCACCGTGCAGCTCCCCGCGGCGGGACACGGCGGCGCCTCCGCGTGCTCGCAGCCGCTGAGCGGGTTACAGAGATCCACCGTGCACGCGTTGCCGTCGTCGCACGAACGCGCCTCGCCCACGCAACGGCCCGCGTGACAGCTCGCGTTCAGGATGCAGACGGACTCAGCGTCGCACGAGGTTCCGTCCTCGAGCGGCTCCTCGACGCAGGTTGAAGAATCGAGATCGAACCTCGCCGAATGGCAGGCCACCGGCGTCGGACAATCCGGGATGTTCTGCCCCACGCCGATGAGCGAGAGCCTCGCGAGCACGGTGTTGCCGTCGCGGGCCACGAGCTCGCCTTTCTGCTCGCCCCACTCGGTGGGAGCGAAGTGGACGAGCAATTCGGTCGTACCGGGTTCGACTTCCTCCGGCAGCTCGTCGACGGTGAAGGGCGCCTGCGGGAGCTCCCAGCTGACGTGGACTTTGCCGCGCGACGGGTTGGACAGCTCCGCGGAGAGCTCCGCCCTCGCGCCGATGTAGACGAAGCCGAACTCCAGGGGCTCGGGCGTGACGGCGAAGGCGACTTTGGTGCCCTGCAGGCGTTGGTCTCGGCAACCCGTGGCAGCGAGCAGGAGCAGCACCAGCATCTGGACCGCGCGGGAGCGGAAAAGCCACCGCGTCACGAAGGCCCCCACTGCTCGCTGGAACGCGGCTCACGTCCAGCGTCACGACGCATCGTGACATCGCCCCGTGTAGGTCCTAAAGCGCCCGTCCGGAATTCATCGCGGGCTGCGCTGAACTGCTCACTCGGACGGTTTGGAACTGAGCGCTATAGTTCGCGCCCCGCATGCGTCTACGTCGCCTCGCGCTGATCGCCGCCGTCCTTGCTCTCGGTAGCAGCGCGGTGCTCGCGCAGGATGTCCCCAGGAAGATGACGTATCAGGGCCGGCTCACTCGGCCCGACGGCTCGGCCGAGACCGCGCCGCAGGATCTCAAGTTCTCCCTCTACGCGCAGCCCACCGGTGGCGCGCCGCTGTGGGAGGAGTCGCTGAGTCAGGTCGCGCTGAGCAATGGCTACTACGCGGTGGTGCTCGGCAAGACGACCGCGCTGCCCGCGTCGGTATTTACGGGACAGGATCTGTACCTCGGCGTCTCGGTGGGCGGCGGAGCAGAGCTCGCGCCCCGGATTCAGGTGGCGTCCGTTCCCTACGCCCTCAAGTCAGGTGACTCGCACGCGCTGGAAGGAAAGTTGTCCACAGACTTCGCACTGGCAACCCACAGCCATCCGAACGCGACGTCCAGCGCCTCCGGCTTCATGTCGAGCGCAGACAAATCCCGCTTCGACGCCATCCCCAACGACCTGACCGGAGCGGGCCTCGTACAGAGCGGCAGCGGGAGCACCAGCGCCCTCAACGTGGACTTCAACCAGGTCGCGGCCAGGAACCACTCGCACACGATCTCGTGCAAGTACCGAGCGGCGACCGGTACCGAATCCGCCGGCGTGACCGCGTTCTGCTCCAACGGCGAGACGCTGATGGGCGGAGGCTGCGAAGGGCTTCAGGCAGATCTCGTGAGCAAGCCGGTCGGCGTGACGACGGATGCAAACGGCGATGGCGGGGTGGGCCACCTTTGCCAGAGCAGCTCTCCGGACAGCGTCACGTCATGGGCGTACTGCTGCAAGGTACCGTGACAGCTCGTTGAACGTTCTTGCTCGCGGCGCCTCAGGGCACCACGCCGGCTCGGAGCGTGTGAGAGCCGTCGCTGGTGACGCCTTCGGTCCCCTGTCCCACGCTTCCGGTCGTGGTGAAGTTGCCGCTCATCACGCCGGCGGCAGGCACGATGTTGGACTGCTCCAGCTTGAGCGGCGGGCCGCACGTCCCGGCCCGGCACAGCTCCACGCCCTGGCAGCTCTGTCCCGCGCCGCACGTCGCGACGACGCAGCCGCCCGTTCGGCAGACCTGACCCGAGGGACAAGTTGGCGTGTTCGCGCAGCTGTCCGTGGGCGCCACGCAGCCGCCGCTCACGCAGAGCTCGCCTGAGGCGCAATCGGCCGCAGATCCGCAGGCCACCGCGCCGCAGGTTCCGCTGCGGCACACCTGCTTGTCCGCGCAGGTCACGCCCTGGCATCCGGTCGAGGTTCGGCAGCGCCCGGTCGGATCGCAGATCTCTCTGCCCACGAGGCACTGCGTGTCCGCGTTGCAGTTCACCGTCGTGCACCCGCCGGAACGACAGACCGAACCGGGCAGGCAGCTGACTCCGGTGCATGCATCGAACGCGCAGCGGCTCTGCAGGCACGCCTCGGTCGGAAAGCATTCCGAGTCGTTCGCGCAGCTGACCACCGTGCA
>JBJMQN010000007.1:0-5388 GCA_045802665.1 Myxococcaceae bacterium
ACGAGATCGGCGTGCCGCTGACGCTCTTCCAGCTGGAGCCGAAGCACGTCTCCGCCGTCATCGAGATGGGGATGAACCACAAGGGCGAGATGACGCGCCTTGCGAACATCGCGCTCCCTGATGCCGCGGTGATCACCGTCGTGCAGCCCGAGCACCTCGAAGGTTTGGGCTCGCTGCAGGGCGTGGCGGAGGCGGAGGGTGAGCTGTTCAAGGCGCTCAAGTCTTCCGCCACCGCGGTGGTGAAATTGTATGACCCGCTCATCGAGTAGCAGTCGAATGGCCTGCCGAAGACGCTCACGTTCGGTCGAGCGGAGACCGCGGCTGTCCGGCTCGCGAAGGTGGAATCGCGCGGCCGCGACGGGCTCACCGCGCACATCGCTTATTCGGGTCGCGACTATTCCGTGAAGCTGGGCTTCATCGGCGAGCACAACGCGCAGAACGCCACGGCGGCGTTCGCGCTCTGTCTTGCGCTGGGTTACCGGCCGGAGGAGTGCGTGCAGGGGCTGGAGGCCGCGAAGCCGTACTCGCGTCGGCTCAACGTCGTCGATGCACCGGGCGGCGTGGTGGTGATCGACGATTGCTACAACGCGAACCCCGCGTCGATGGCGGCGGCGCTGAACACGTTGGACGATCTTGCGCCGGGTGGCCGGGCGTTCGCGGTGCTGGGCGACATGCTGGAGCTCGGCGCCACCGAAGCGGCTGATCACGAAGAGCTCGGCAAGCTCGCGGGGAAGAAGGCGGACGTGATCGCGTTCTTCGGGCCGCGCAGCGAGCACGGCTTCAAGGCGGACAACCTCGGCGTGCGGGCGCACTTCCTCGACGTGGAAGCGCTGACGCAGTGGCTGCGGCCGATGCTGCAGAAGGGCGATGTGGTGCTGGTGAAGGGGAGCCGGGGAATGAAGCTGGAGCGAGTGGTCTCGGCGCTGACCGGTCAGAGCCTTGCAACAGGAGGGGCGCACTAATGCTCTTCCTGCTCTACGAGTGGCTCAAAGGCAGCGACGCCGCGCGCTGGTTCAACTTCCTGCGCTACCCGACGTTCCGGATCATCGCAGCGGGAGTCTTCGCGCTCGTGCTCGGGATGATCGTGGGCCCGAAGTTGATTCAGCAGCTGAAAGAGCGGCAGCACGGCCAGAGCAACGTCCGCGAAGACACGCCGGACACGCACAAGAAGAAGAAGGGCACGCCGACGATGGGCGGCTACCTGGTGCTCCTGTGCATCGGGATCAGCACGCTCGTCTTCGCGGATCTGCATTCGCGCCAGGTGTGGGCGGTGCTGATCGTGCTGTTCGGGTACGGGTTCACTGGCTTTCTGGACGACTGGCTCAAGCTGTCGAAGCGGAACAGCAAGGGGCTCGCGGGGCGGTACAAGATCGTGCTGCAGACGGTGTTCTTTCTCGTCGCGATCTTCGCGGTGCTGACGGAGTGGACGGGTGGGCGCACGTTCCTGATCGACACGCACCTCACGCTGCCGTTCGTTCCAACGAAGTACTTCAGCCCCGAGATTCCGTGGGTCCTCTACATCTTCTTCGCGTGGATCGTTGTCGTGGGCACGAGCAACGCGGTGAACCTGACCGACGGTCTGGATGGCCTCGCGATTGGCCCGACGATCGTCGCGGCGCTGGTCTGGGCGGTGCTCTGTTACGTGGCGGGCTCGTCGATCCACATCGCGGATCTCGTGGAGATGGATGGCGGGTCGAAGCTCGTCGGCGTGCCGGTGTGGCGCTACCTCGGCGTGCCGCAGGTGGTGAACGGCGCTGAGCTCGCGGTGTTCTGCGCGGCGATGGTGGGCGCGTCCATCGCGTTCCTCTGGTTCAACACCTATCCCGCGTCGGTGTTCATGGGAGATCTTGGTGCGCTGGCGATCGGCGGCGCGTTGGGGATGCTGGCGATCCTCAGCAAGAACGAGGTGGTGAGCATCATCATTCACCTCGTGTTCTTCGCGGAGATCCTGTCGGTCATCGCGCAGGTGGGCAGCTTCAAGCTGACGAAGAAGCGCATCTTCAAGATGGCGCCGATTCACCACCACTTCGAGCTCATCGGGTGGCCGGAGCCGAAGATCATCGTCCGGTTCTGGATCATCTCCATCGTCTGCGGCGGGATCGCACTCCTGTCGCTGAAGCTCAGGTAACCCGATGCGGCCCGAGCTCCGAGGGAAGAACGTCGTCGTCTACGGGCTCGGAAAGAGCGGTCTCGGGGCGGTGCGGCTGCTGAATCGGGAAGGCGCGCGCGTCCGGGTGGTGGACAGCAAGAGCCCGGAAGAGGTGCGGACGGCTCTCGGAGATCTGAAGGCCGAGGTAGGTGCGCCGGAGGTTTCGACGCTCTCGTCTGCGGATCTGGTCGTCGTCAGTCCCGGGGTGCCGTTGTCGAATCCGGAGCTCGTAGCGGCCCGCCAGAAGGGCGTTCCGGTCTGGGGTGAGGTGGAGCTTTCGTACCGGTTTCTTGCTTCGCGATCCCCTGCTGCGAAGTTCGTGGGCATTACGGGCACGAACGGAAAGAGCACGACCACCGCGCTGACCGGCGAATTGCTTCGCGCGGCAGGGCAGAAGGTCTTCGTCGGCGGCAACCTCGGCACTGCGCTGAGCGATGCGGCTTTGTCCGACGAGGAGTGCAACAGCTACGTGGTTGAACTCTCCAGCTTCCAGTTGGAGGGCATCGAGAAGATGCGGCTCCACGCGGCGGCGTTCCTGAACCTTCAGCCGGATCACATCGATCGGTATCCGGACATGCAGGCGTACGCGGCGGCGAAGGCGCGGATCTGGATGAATCAGGTCGAGGGCGATGTCGCGATCGTGAACGCGGACGATCCGGCGGTGATGGAGGCGGCGCTCCCCGCGAGGAAGATTCTCGCGTTCTCGCTCAAGAATCTGCAGGCGCGTGCTCACAAGACCGCTGACGGCTTCGAGATGGGCGATTCGAAGTTCGTCCTCCGCAACAAAGCCCTGCGCGGCGCGCACAACGTACAGAACGCGATGGCGGCTGCACTGCTCGCGTCGCATGCCGGCGCGGACGCGGCTTCGATTCAGAAGGGCCTCGATTCCTATCCCGGCCTGCCGCATCGGATGGAGTTCGTTCGGACTCTGAACGGCGTGGAGTGGATCAACGACAGCAAGGCGACGAACGTGGATTCGTCTCTCGTCGCGCTCGCCGCTTTCAAAGAAGGCGTGTGGCTGATCGCCGGCGGAAAAGGGAAGGGCGCTCCGTACACGCCGATGGTGGAGGCCTCGAAGGGGCGCGTTCGCGGCGTGCTGACGATTGGCAACGACGCGAAGACGATCGAGTCCGCCTACCGCGGGGTGATCGACGTCATCCCCTGCGAGAACCTTCGCAACGCAGTTTCAAAGGCGCGCGAGCTCGCGAAGTCAGGAGACACGGTGCTGCTGTCTCCGGCGTGCGCTTCGTACGACCAGTTCAAGAACTTCGAAGATCGCGGTGAGCAGTTCAAAGCGATGGTGAGGGCGCTGTAGCGAATGAACGACTCCGAGAAGTCCGCTCCGGTCCGATTTGATCCGCTGCTGCTCGCGGCAGTGCTGGCGCTCGTCGCGCTGGGACTGGTGATGGTCTATTCGTCTTCCGCGATCACCGCTCAGGACAAGCTGGGCGACGCGTTCTACTTCATCAAGCGACAGGTCTTCGCCGCGGGCCTTGGGCTGGTCGCGATGGCCGTGACGATGAAGGTCGGCTACCGCAAGCTCGCTCGGCTCTCGTATCCGCTGATCATCGTCGCGGTGATCTGCATGGCGCTCGTCGTGGTGCCGGGGATCGGGTCGTCGATCGGTGGCGCTCGGCGGTGGATCCGGCTGCCGGGGATGAGCTTCCAGCCGGCGGAGCTCTGCAAGTTCGCGTGGGTCGTGTACCTGGCGTACTCGCTCGCGAAGAAGCGCGAGAAGGTCGCGACGTTCTCGGTGGGGTTCCTGCCGCACGTGCTGTTCTGCGGGTTCCTCGTCGGCCTCTGCATGCTCCAGCCGGACTTCGGCAGCAGCGTGTGCCTGCTCTTTCTGCTCTTCATCCTGCTGTTCACCGCGGGGACGAAGATCAGCTACCTCGTCGGGTCCGTGCTGCTCGCGATTCCTTTCGGGTACCACGCGATCGCCTCCAGTCCGTACCGCATGAACCGCATCCTCGCGTTCATGGACCCATGGGCGCACCGTCACGACGTGGGCTACCAGGTGGCCGAATCGCTGATGTCGATCGGCTCGGGCGGCCTGTTCGGACTGGGGCTCGGCGACGGACGGCAGAAGCTGTTCTTCCTGCCTGAAGCGCACACCGACTTCATCTTCTCGATCATCGGCGAGGAGCTCGGGCTCATCGGCGTCGGGATCGTCGTCGCGCTCTACGGGATCATCATCTGGCGCGGCCTCCGAGCGGCACTCCATGCCTCCGAGACGTTCGGCACGTACCTCGGCCTCGGCATCACCTCGCTCATCGCGTTCCAGGCGATCATCAACATGTGCGTCGCGATGGGCGTCGTCCCGACGAAGGGCCTCACGCTCCCGTTCATCAGCTACGGGGGGAGCTCGCTCATCATTCTCATGGGCGCGGCGGGTGTGCTCCTCTCCATCAGCGCGAACGCGGTTGAACGAGCGCCTCGCACCGTCGGCGTCCGCACCACGCAACTGCAAGAGGTGCCTGCGTGAGAGTGGTGATCGCCGGCGGCGGTACGGGTGGGCACCTGTTCCCGGGCATCGCGCTCGCGGACGAGCTCTCCACGCGACACCACAAGAACGAGGTCATCTTCGTCGGGACCGAACGCGGTCTCGAGGCGAAGGTGGTCCCGGCCGCCGGCTACAAGCTGGAGACGATCAAGGTCTTCGGGCTGAAGGGAATGGGGATCATGCGCCTGCTCAAGGCGCTGGTCGCGCTGCCGTTGGCGTTCATCTCCGCGTGGCGGCTGCTCCGGAAGTACCGGCCGGATGTCGTCGTTGGCGTCGGTGGTTACTCGTCGGGACCGGTCGTGCTCGCGGCGTGGATGCAGCGCGTGCCCACGGCGGTGCAGGAGCAGAACGCGCTGCCCGGGATGACGAACAAGATCCTCGGCAAGGTCGTCAACGCGGTGTTCATCTCGTTCGACGAGGCGCGGCCGTTTTTCCCGGCGAAGAAGGTGCAGCTGGTGGGCAATCCGGTGCGCCGCGCTCTCCTCGAAAACTACCTCCGCAGCAAGGTGGGCCACGAGGGCTTCGAGATTCTGGTGTTCGGCGGATCGCTGGGCGCGAAAGGGATCAACAGCCGGATGATCGACGCGCTCGATCAGCTCGCGGATGTGAAGAACGAGATCCACGTCGTACATCAGACCGGGAAGAACGACGTGGATGCGGTCCGGAAGGCTTACGCGGACCGGGCGTGGAATGCGGAGGTCGTCGAGTTCATCGATGACATGTCGAAGGCGTACGC
>JBJMQN010000345.1:0-2981 GCA_045802665.1 Myxococcaceae bacterium
GCGAAGCGGCAGTGGCAGTTGAACCCGCGTAACACCGTGTACGGCGCCAAGCGGCTCGTGGGCCGCGGCTACAAGAGCGACATCGTCGAAGCGATGACGAAGGTCGTTCAGTACCCGATCCGCCCGGGCAGCAAGAACGACGTGGTGATCGACGTCGCGAAGAAGGAGTTCTCGCTTCAGGAGATCAGCGCGAAGATCCTGAACAAGATCCGCGACGTCGCCTCGAACTACCTGCGCGTGCCGGTGCGGCGCGCGGTGGTGACGGTGCCCGCGTACTTCTCGGACCGGCAGCGGCAGGCAGTGAAGGACGCCGGCAAGCTCATCGATCTGGAAGTCGTGCGGATCATCAACGAGCCCACGGCGGCGGCGCTGGCGTACGGCGTTGGCAAGCACCTCAACGAGAAGGTCGTGATCTACGACCTCGGCGGCGGCACGTTCGACGTGTCGATCATCGAGATCCGCGACCGCGTGTTCGAAGTGAAGTCCACCGGCGGCGACATCTTCCTGGGCGGCATCGACTTCGACAACGCGATGATTCACTACGTCCTCAAGGACTTCGCGTCGAAGACCGGGCTGGATCTGTCCACGGATCCCGTCGCGATGCAGCGAATCAAGGACCTCGCCGAACGGACGAAGATCGATCTCTCCTCCCGCGAGGAGGTCCCCTTCAATATCCCTTTCATCACGATGACGCCGCAGGGCCAGCCCCTGAACATCGAGATGAACTTCAACCGCAAGCTGCTGGAGAAGCTGACCGCGTCGCACGTCGACCGGTCGCTCCAGATCGTCGCGCGCGTGCTGGTGGATTCGGGCCTGTCCACCAAGGACATCGACGAGGTGATGCTCGTCGGCGGTCAGACCCGCATGCCGATCGTGCAGGAGCGGCTCTCCAAGTTCTTCGGCAAGGCGCCTTCCAAGGGCGTGCACCCGGACGAGGCCGTGGCGATCGGCGCGGCGCTCTACGCGCACTCGCTGCAGGACGACACGAACCTCCGCATCCAGCTGCTCGACGTCATCCCGATGGCGATCGGGCTCGAGAAGGCCGGCGGCGCGTTCCACACCGTGTTCCCGCGCAACGCTCCCATCCCGAACGCGAAGCAGATCCTCGCGACGACGAGCTACGACAACCAGACCGAGCTCGCGATGCGCATCTTCCAGGGCGACAACGAGCTCGTGAACAAGAACGAGATGCTCGGCGAGTTCACGTTCTCCGGAATCCGGTCCGACAAAGCAGGACGCGTGCAGGTGGAGATCACGTTCGACGTGAACGTGGAAGGCATCCTCACGATGCGCGCGCGAGATCCCGCGTCGGGCCGCGAGATGAAGACGACGGTTCGCGTGACGCAGAGCTGAACGGGCTCCCGATCACTTCTTCGTGAACTCGGAGAACGAGCCGTGGCGCCCCGCCCCGCCGGCGAACTTCTGCGCTCCGGCCAGCGTCTCGCCTGAGTTGATGACGTTCATCCCGCGGCGGAACTCGTTCGCGTGCGCTTCGTCCAGCGGCAGGCCGATGTTTTCGATGATCGCGAGCCGGTCTGAGCGCATGCACTGCTGCGGGAACGCGGTGAGTTGACCCGCCAGCTCCAACGCAGCCTCCAGCGCTTTTCCCTTCTCGACGATCCGGTTCGCCACGCCCATCTGCAGCGCCTCTTCTCCGGACACTCCCCGGCCGGTGAGGATGAGATCCATCGCGCGGCTCATTCCGATCATCCTCGTGAGGCGGATCGTCCCTCCATCCAGCAGCGGCACTCCCCAGCGGCGGCAGAAGATGCCGAACACGGCGTCCTTCGCGGCGACTCGGAGATCGCACCACATGGCGAGCTCGAAGCCTCCGGCAACTGCGTAGCCCTCGACGGCTCCGATGACCGGCTTGCTCAGCGTGAGCCTGCTGAACCCCATCGGCGCGTTGCCCTCTGCGGTCAGCTTCGGCTGGCGATCCGTTCCGATCGATTTGAGATCCGCTCCGGCGCAGAAGATTCCGTTCGCTCCATGCAGCACGGCGACGGACAACTTCCCGTCGGCCTCGAACTCTAGGAACGCAGCGTGGATCTCGTCGGCCGTTGGGCCGTCCACGGCGTTCTTTGCTTCGGGACGATCGAGGGTGACGACGTAGATGTTTCCGCGGCGTTCGGTTCGAACAGGCATGAGCGGAGCGTATCAAACGAAAAACGGCGCCCCGTTTCCGAGAGCGCCGCTTCGTGAAGCAAATCTGAGTGCCGCCTACGCCGACTTCTTTTCCTTCTCGAACGTCAGCACCGGGGCGTCGTGCTTGGTGATCACGTTCTCCGTGATCTTGCACTCCTTGATGCCCTCCCGGTACGGCACGTCGTACATGATGTCGAGCATCGCGTCCTCCATGATGGCGCGCAGGCCACGCGCACCGGAGGAGCGGCGCATCGCTTCTTTCGCGATCGCTCGCAGCGCTTCCTTGGAGAAGTTGAGCTTCACCTTCTCCATCTCGAACATCTTCTGGTACTGCTTCACCAGCGCGTTCTTCGGCGCGGTGAGGATGGTCACCAGATCGTCTTCCTTGAGGTCGTTGAGCGTCGCGACGACAGGGAGCCGGCCGATGAACTCGGGGATCATCCCGAACTTCATGATGTCTTCGGGCTCGGTCATCCGGAGCAGCTCGCCCACGGACTTCTCCTGCTTCGCCTGAAGCTTCGCGCCGAAGCCGAGGCCCTTCTCACCCACGCGCCGCTGAATCACCTGCTCGATGCCGTGGAAGGCGCCGCCGCAGATGAACAGGATGTTCGTGGTGTCGACCTGGATGTACTCCTGCTGGTTGTACTTCTTGCCCCCGCGCGGAGTGACGTTCGCCCTCGTGCCTTCGATGATCTTGAGCAGCGCCTGCTGAACGCCTTCGCCCGAGACGTCGCGAGTGATCGACGGGTTCTCGCTCTTGCGCGAGATCTTGTCGACTTCGTCGATGTACACGATGCCCTTCTGCGCGCGCTCGACGTTGTTGTCGCAGTTCTGCA
>JBJMQN010000346.1:0-4146 GCA_045802665.1 Myxococcaceae bacterium
TCACGCGCGAGCTGATTTCGTCCCTGCTGGAAGCGATGGGCTACGAGATCCTCAACGCGCACGACGGGGCGGACGCGTTCGAAAAGCTCGGCCGCGACGTCGTGGACATGGTCGTGACGGACCTCGAGATGCCGCGGATGGATGGGCTCGAGCTGACCCGAAGGCTCAAGGGTCACGCCACGTTGCGGAGCCTCCCGGTGGTGATCGTGACCACTCGCGGCGGGGATGCAGACCGGCGCCGGGGCATGGAGGCAGGCGCGGACGGTTACGTCGCGAAGGGCGATCTGGTGCGGCAGGATCTCGTGGACGTGGTCGCGCGGCTTCTAGGGTAGCTGTGACCCGGTGTGATGCGCAGTGACGGGTCCCGCGCTATATGCTCGGGTGTCCCGGGGGGAGTATGGCTTCAAAAATTTCCGTTCTCGTCGTCGATGACTCGCCGATTTGCCGGCAGCTCATCGCTGACGCCCTCAGGAAGGATCCTGACCTCAACATCGTGGGCATGGCCTGCGACGGAAAAGAGGCCATCTCCCTCGTCGCGCAGCTGAAGCCCAACGTCATCACGATGGACGTGGACATGCCGGTGCTCGATGGCCTCTCCGCCACCGAGCACATCATGGCCGAGACGCCCACTCCCATCCTGATGCTCACCGCGGATCCGCGGAACCAGGCGCCGGAGCTGACGTGCCGCGCGTTGGAGCTGGGGGCGCTCGCGCTTCAAGTGAAGCCCGCGCTCGATGCGGGGCCGGAGGCGTGGAACCTCGCGCGCGAGGTGAAGCTGCTCTCGTCGGTGAGGGTGATTCGGCACCTGCGCGGTCAGAAGGGAAAGGCTCGCTCCACTGCGCCCGGCGTGAAGCTGAACCAGTTGCTGCCGGATGTGGACGCGTTCGGGCTCGGCTCGTCCGCGGTTGGCATCGTCGCGATCGGCTCCTCCACCGGCGGGCCGCAGATCATCCACAAGCTCCTGTCCGAGCTGCCCGGTGATTTCCCCGCGCCCATCGTCATCGTTCAGCACATCAACAGCGCGTTCGCGGAGAGCCTGGCGGGTTGGCTCGCGTCGTCGTCGAAGCTGAAGGTGAAGCTCGCGCGCGAGGGTGATGCGCTGACGCCGGGCACGGTGCTGATCGCGCCGCCGTCGCATCACCTCGTGATTCCCACCCGCGGCCGGGTCGCGCTGCGCGGCGGAGATCCCCGCGACGGTCACATGCCGTCTGCTTCGCTGCTCCTGGAGAGCGCGGCCAAGGCGTACGGGCGCCGCTGCGTGGGCGTGATCCTGACCGGCATGGGGACCGATGGCGCGGATGGAATGCTCGCGATCAAGAACGCGGGCGGAAAGACGATCGCGCAGAGCGAGGAGAGCTGCGTCGTGTTCGGCATGCCCGGCGCGGCGATCGCGAAGAAGGCGGTGGATTCGATCATCCATGGCGACGAGGTGAGCTCTGCCTTGATGAAGCTCGCGCGCGGCGAGACGGTCACCGCCGCTCCCGCAGCCGTAGCGGCGCCGAGGTAACCGACCCATGGCCCGAGGTGGCGCACTCGCGCTTTCCCCGGTCTGCGCCTACGTGGCGGAGCGCACCGGCTCGTCCTTGAGCGAGCAGCAGGTGGCGCGGCTCCGCGATCTGCTCATCGCGCGGATGAAGGACGCGGATGAAGCGCGCTTCGTGGGCTGGCTGAAGACGGTGGAGGGCGCTGCCACGCTCGCTGAGCTGATGGCGGCAATAGCGGTCCACAAGACGGACCTCTTCCGCGACGAAGTGCAGCTGGATGCGTTCAGCCGGCACGTGTTGAAGCCGCTCGTTCAGCAGCACAAGCGGCCGCTGCACCTGTGGAGCGCGGGCTGCGCGACCGGCGAGGAGGTGGCGACGCTGCTCATCCTGTTGCACGAGGCCGGCGCGCATCCGCAGAGCACCGTGCTGGGCACTGACATCTCCGAGCATGCGTTGAAGCAGGCGCGCACGTTCACGTTTCACCCGGAGATCTTCCGCCGCGTCCCGGCTCCATTCCGCAAGCGCTACTTCGTCGAGGAGAAGCATGGCCACGCGCGGCTCATCCCGGAGCTCGCGCAGCAGGCGCAGTTTCAGCGGCACAACCTGATGGATCTGCCGTACCCACTCTCGCCGCTGGGCAGCGCCTTCGACGTCGTCTTCTGCCGGAACGTCCTCATCTACTTCACCGACGCCGCCTTCGAGCGCACCGTGGACGGCCTCGCCGACAGGCTTCACGCGCACGGGACGATGGTCCTCTCCGCCGCCGAGCCGCTGCTCAAGCCGCGCGCGAACTTGATGACCGTCCGGTACGACCAGGCGTTCTTCTATCGGAAGTGGGACGGGAGAGAGGCGAAGCCGATGCAGTCGCCGTTGAGCCTCGCGCGTCCGCTGCCCGAGCTCGTCCTACCGCGGCCGGTGGAGACTCCCGCGGCTGTCGTCGCTCCGGCGTACATCGCGCGGACGCTGAGCGGCGAGCAGGCGTTGCAGAGCGTGCCGCCTACCGACGATCCCCGCGAAGAGGCCGCCGCGCTGTTCGCGCTCGTGCTCGACTGGGCGGCGGCGGGCGAAGAGGACGCGGACACGGAGCAGGGTCTTCGGCGCTGTCTGTATCTCGACCCGCATCTGGCGCAGGCGCGATATCTGCTGGGGATGTTGCTCGAGCAGAAGGGCGCCAGGCCCGACGCCGCCGCTGAGTATCGACGCGCGCTCTCCGCATTGAACGAGGGTCGTTCGCGCTCCACCGCGTTCTTCCTGAACGACGAACGGCTGAAGACGGCTTGCGCCCGCGCGCTGGAACGGCTCGGCTATCCGAGATGACGGACGACTTCGTCACCGAGACAGACAAAGCGGTAGGCCGGCTCCACAAGAAACGCCGGATGCGGCAGATCATGTTCGGCGGGGGGCTCTCGCTCTTCTCGCTGCTGGTGCTGCTGTGGCTGGGCGCGGGCGGAATTGGAGCGGGCGCGTTCGGCCTGTTGGTGGTCGCGCTGGCGATCGTCCTCTACCTCGAGTGGGACGGCATGCGGCTCGAACGCCAGCTCGAAGCGGTGCCGATGACCGGCAAGCGCGTGCACTTTCTGTCCGGCCGCGACGGCCTCGTGTTCGCGACGGAGGAGCAGCTGTTCGTGGAGGGACGGGGACGGTTCTACGAGCTGCGCAGCAAGGGCTACACGATCTCGGAGATCGGTTATCTGGGCGAGACCCACGAGCTCAACTTCGCGTTTCAGGCGGCGGAGGGTACGGACCCGGCGAGATATCCCGCGTTCGCCGTGCAGCTCCCGCGCGACATGACGCCGCAGAACGGGACGAAGCTCGCGAAGCAGCTCGATGGCTGGGCGAAGAAGGTTCCGGCGCCCGCTGCGCCCGCTGCGAAGGAGCTGGCGACGACGAAGATGGAGGCGAAGCCCAGGGCGAAGACGGCGCGGAAGTAAACGCGCCGGACGGACTAACGTGCGTGTCGCGTCCGGTGCGCGCGTCCGCTCCAGAGAATCGCCGCCGCCGTCGTCGGAGCGAGCGCCGCGACGACGATCACGATCCAATCGATGCCGTTGCGGGCGCGTGACGCGTTGAACGTGATCGCCTCGGTGATCGTGAGCAGGGCATCCGCGGTGATCGCGGTGGCGAGCAGCGTCGCCAGCCAGTGTCGCCAGCGCTGCGAGAGCGCGAACAGTCCTCCAGCGACGAGGATGTCGAATCCAACCCACGCCCACTTGATCGCCGGCGAGGGAAACCAACGGGTCGAGCTCGCCGTCGCGAGGATCGCTATCCACGGGATCAGCAGCACGGCGAGGAGCTGAATCGCCAGCGTGGGCCCGCGGCTCAGCGTCTCCAATCCAAACCGTACGAACCCTCCACGCGCGAACGCGTTCAACGCGTCGTACAGGGCAACCGAGCCGCTGCTGTGCGGCGGGAACGAGAGAAAAAGCGGGTCCCATCCCTGTGGCCGGAACTTCGCTTTGAAGCGGTGCAGCCCTTTGAAGTCGTAGAGCGGCCGAGCCCCGCGCCTCGCGACGCGCAGCCATCCTTCAACGGGCCCAGCGAGCGGCACGAGGCCGAGCGTCACGTACGACGAGTCCTTCTCCGCCACGGCGCGCATCGCGGCGTCTACGAGCAGCTCCGCCGTCCCGTTCGGCGCCTTCGGATCGCGGATCAGGTCTTCGAA
>JBJMQN010000347.1:0-6350 GCA_045802665.1 Myxococcaceae bacterium
GAGCTCCTTCGAATAGCTGCCGGACTCCACGACCTTCTCGTAGTCGATCGCGATCGGCACGAAGTACGCGTCCTGCTTCGCGCCCTCCAGCACCGCCTCCACCTGCCACGTGAACAGGCCGAGCTTGGGCGGGAGCAGCTTCCCCGTGCGCGACCGTCCGCCCTCCGGGAAGAACTCCTGATGAATCCCGTCGTGGATGAGCTTGCGGACGTACGCCTTGAACGCGGCGCCGTAGACCTTGTCGTCCTTGAAGCTGCGGCGCAGGAAGAACGCGCCAGCCCTGCGCAGGATGGGACCCACGACGGGGAACGCGAGGTTCGCGCCCGCCGCCACGACAGGCGTCTGGTAGCCGCGGTTCCAGAGCACGTAGCTCAAGACGAGATAGTCGATGTGGCTCTTGTGGCTCGGGCACAGCACGAGCGGCGCCTTCGTCGCGGACTTCATCGCTCGCGAGAGGCCCTCTTCGTCCACCTCGATGCCGTCGTAGATCCGGTTGAAGATCCGGTGCAGCAGCGGCGCGAGGATCCCCACCGCGAACGTCGACGGCCGGGCGGCGATCTGCTGCAGATCCTTCTCCGCCTCGCGCTGAAGCGACTCCAGAGACCGGCCGGAGTCTTTCGAGATCGCGGCGAGCGAATCGGTCAGCGAGCGATCCCGCAGCGTCTCCTCGATGATCCGGTCCGCGTCCTTGAGCGGCGGCCCGAACACCGCGCGCGTCTCCCGAGCGAGGTGGTGGTACAGCGCCGAACGGACTTTCCGAGCGAGCAGCGCGTCGGTGTCATGCGGGTTCTCCGCGATGAACTTCTGGAGATCGATCTCCTCGCCCACGCGGAACTGCGCGCGGCGGAAGTTCCGGAAGAACGCGAGCACCGTGTGCAGAAAGCCCGGCGCCTCGGGGCTGCCGAAGATGTAGTCGATGATCGACGGCCGGAGCCGCTGCTGCAGCTTCTCCCAGACGAACAGCTCGGGCACGAGGTACACCGGCCGGTCGCTCTTGCGCGCCATCGCGATCAGCGCCGGGAACGGATCCTCCGACATGTTCTTGCCGCGCGCGGTGCCGATGGCGCTGCGCTTCAGGAAGATGAGCCCCGAGCCCTGCTGCCGCCGCGCGTACGTGAAGCGCACGTCGAAGTCGCCGCGCTGAGCGGTGAGCCGCCACGGCCGGTTGAGCCAGCGGCGCAGGTTGACCACGGCCCGGATCGGCGGGAGGCCGCGCACCACCAGCGCCCACGTGAGGTAGAGAAAGTTGATCCAGGCGGTGGCCCGCATCACGTGGATGACGAAGCCCTTCTCGTGGAGCCTTCTCCACTGCGCCTCGTCGTCGGCGGAGAAGCGCACCGGCGGGAAGTAGCGGGACGCGAGCGCTCGCCAGAACAGCCCGAACTCGCGCTTGAGATCCGGCTTCTCCAGAGGCTCTGACGAAGGCTGGCCTGAACCGAGCTCCGCTTGCACGGCCGCGGACTCTTACATGTTCTCGGGCGCCGCGATCCCCAGAAGCGACAGCCCCGTCGAGAGCGTGACTCGCACCGCATCCGTCAGCGCCAACCGGGCCGCGCGCATACGCTCGTCGTTCTCGAGCAGCACCCGCTTGTCCCGGTCCTGATTGCCGAGCGTGTACCAGCGGCTGAACGCTGCAGCGACATCCAGAAGCAGCCGGGCGACGACCGAAGGCTCATTGCCCTCCGTCGCCTCCGCCACTGCCTGAGGGAGCCGCGCCAGCACTCTCACCAGCGCCTGCTCTTCGGGGAGCGACAAGAGCGCAGCGTCGTAGGCTTTGGGCGCGCCGCCGCCCTTGCTGAGGATGTTCGCCGCTCGGGCGTGCGCGTACTGCAGATACGGCCCGGTGTGGCCCTCGAACGAGAGGACCTCCTCCCAGTCGAACGTGTAGTCCGTCTTCCGGTTGTTCTTGAGATCTCCGAAGACGATGGCGCCCAGGCCAATCTGCTCGGCCAGTTTGTCGGGATCTGGAGTCTGGATCTTCCCCGCCTCGATGTTCGCGCGGACCTTCTCCATCGCCCGGTTCTTCGCCTCGTCGAGCACGTCCGTCAGCAGGACGATCTGGCCCTTTCGCGTGGACATCCCGCCGATGCGGCCGAAGTTCACGTGCGTGAGGTTCTTCGCCCAGGAGAGGCCCATCCGCTCCAGCACCTCGAAGAACTGCCGGAAGTGCAGCGCCTGATCCTGAGCGACGACGTACAGCGACTTGTCGAAGTGGAACCGCTCGTACCGGTCGATCGCAGCGGCGAGATCCCGCGTCGCATAGAGCGTGGAGCCGTCCGACTTCTTGAGCAGCACCGGCGGCTCGCCTTCCTTCTGCGGCATGTCGACGATCAGCGCGCCCTCGGACTCCTTCACGCCCACGGTGGATCGAATGCGATCGATCACCGCGTCCATCTTGCCCTGGTAGAGCGACTCGCCGTCGTAGTGCTCGAAGGTGATCCCGAGCCGGTCGTAGACCTTCTTGAACCCGTCCAGCGACGTGTCCCGGAACTCCTTCCAGAGCTTGAGCGCCTCCGGATCGTTCGCCTCCATCTTCCGGAAGAAATCCCGCGCCCGAGCGTCGAACTCCGGCTCCTGCTCCGCCCGCTGATTGGCCCGCACGTAGACTTCGACGAGGTGGGCCATCTCCTTGCGCCGCGCCGGATCGCCGTACTCCTGAAAGCCCACCGCCACGAGGCCGAACTGCTTGCCCCAGTCGCCGAGGTAGTTGATCCCCTCCACCTTCCAGCCCTGAGACCGGTACAGGTTCGCGATCGCGTGGCCCAGGAACGTCGTCCGGATGTGATGGAACCCGATCGGCTTGGCGATGTTCGGAGACGAGTAGTCGATCACCACCGTCTTGCCCGCGCCCGCCGTCGAATGCCCATACCGCGCGCTCTGCGACCGAACCGCGTCCACCACCTCGCCCGTGAACGGCATCGGCTGAAAGCGAGCGTTCACGTACGGGCCCACGGCGGCGATCTCCACGCCGGGAACTTTCAGCTGCGAAGCGAGTCCCGCGGCGATCTGCGGAGGCGCCTTCCGCTGAGCTTTGGCGAGCTGGAAAGTGGGGAAGGTGAGGTCGCCGTGCTGAGGCTCAGCGGGCTTCACCAGCGCATCCACTTCAGCGGGCGGGACGTTCAGCGCCCCCGCGAGCGCGGAGACGAACGCGGACCTGTACGAATCAAGAACGGAGGCCATGGAGGGCCGCGCGCTATAGCAGAAACCGTTGAGCGTCCAGCGTTGAGCGTCGAGCGGGGCACCCGCGGCGACACCACCCGCGGCGACACCACGCGCGCGCAGAGTCCGTGCTCGCAATGATCGCGAGGTCCGCTCAACTCTCGACGCTGACCGCTAGACCTCTTTCTCCGGCCTCACCAGGCTCGCCACCGTCGCCAGCAGCTTCGAGAGCTGCAGCGGCTTCTCGAACAGGCCGTCGATCCGGTCATTGCCCTGACCCACGGTGAGCTGAGCGGCGTCGCTCGCGCCGGACACGATGTAGACCACCGTCTCCGAGAGCTCCGGCGTTCCGCGGATGTGGTGCAGCACGGACCGTCCGTCTCCGTCCGCGAGCCGCAGATCCAGCAGCACCATCGCCGGCTTCGTGTCGGAGAGCGCGCGCAGCGCCTCGTCCGCGCTCGCCGTCGAGACGACCTTGTAGCCTTCGCCGGTGAGGACCTCGTCCAGCACGGAGCGGCAGTCGTAGTCGTCCTCGACGAGCAGGATGGAGCCGGGCTTCGGCCCCTTGCTCGCCACCGGCGTCGCCACCGCACCGGCGAACAGCGGGAGGAACAGCTTGAACGTCGCGCCCTCGTTCGGCTCTGACGTCACGTCCAGCCGCCCGCCGTGGATCTCGACGATCTTCGCCGCGATCGGCAACCCGAGCCCGCTGCCCGTCAGCGTCTGGCCGGTGGAGCGCATGCGGTAGAAGGTGTCGAACAGGCCCTGCAGCACGTCCGACCGGATGCCTTCGCCCTGGCTGGTGATCGTGAGCAGCGCCAGCCCCGGATCCTCGGTGGTGAGCGTCACGTCCAGCTTCGTCCCCGCGCGGGACATCAGGATCGCCGTCTCGAGGACGTTGAACACCGCCTCGGAGATGCGCTCGCGATCGCCGCGGACGAACGTTTCGGACACGCGCAGCGGCGACAGCGTCACCTTCGCGCTCTCGGCAGTGCGCAGGAGCGACTGCATGAGCTCTTCGGTCAGCTGCTTCAGGCCGAACGGGCGCTCGTTGAGCCGCATCTCTCCGCCGCGTAGGCGCGACATGAGGAGCAGGTCGTTGATCATGCGCAGCAGGCGGTCTGCGTTCCGATCGCAGATGTCCACCGCTCGCGCCTGCTTGTCGTTGAGCGCGCCGTACGAATCACGCCGCAGCATCGACAGGTAAGTCTTGATCGTCGTCAGCGGATTCTTGAGCTCGTGCGAGATGTTCCCGAACAGCTCGTCGTTCTTGCGCTCGGCTGAACGAAGCCCCGCGGCGGCGGAGTCCGCTTCACTCCGCGTCCCGCGCGCCTCGTCCCGCTTCTTCGCCTGCTCCGCCGCGGTGGCGATCTGCAGCGCCAGGGCCTGCAGCATGTCGTCGGTCACATCCAGCCGCGGCGAGATGAGCACCATCACGCCGAGCATCCCTTCGTTGCCCTGCAGCGGCACCGCGATCAGGCTGTCCTCGCGGACCACGAGCCCCGAGCTGAACGCGCGGCCCACCGCCCCTTCGTTCGGGTGCGCCGCGGCGATGCGCGGATCGTTGCGGCCGCGCACCGCCTGAATGTTCAGCAGATTTCTGCCAGCGTCGTAGTGCGCGATGAAGCACGAGCGCGGATGCAGCAGCGTGTCGATCACGCCGAGCTGCGTCTTCTGCGCCTCTCCGACTGACCGGCTGTCCGAGGTCTTGCTGGACATCTCCGTGATGGCGCGATCCACCGCGCCTCGATCAAGCGACATTGGGGTCAGATCCTCGGCTCGGGCGAGGCCCTTCTTCGGGCGGCGTGAGAGTGAGAGGTGTGATGTATCGGGCGGAGAACGATCTGCCATGTTCCTCTTCAAGGGCGGCTAGTTGCAGGGGGACGCGCACTGCATGGCCCCGTTTTTCAGGACCGTGCAACGACTTGAAGAACATTCCCCGTCCGATGTGCAGGGGGCACCTTGCGCTTTGTTGCCGGCCAGACACGTGAGGCTGTTCGGATCGCAGTATCCTGAACTGCACGGAACCAGAACTGTGTGTTGGTTATCAATCTGCACGCCGCATCGTTCACCAACCGACGCAGGCCCCGAGCAGGTTCCGGTAGCGCCACCTGACACCGGCTTGCAGAACACGCCGACGCCCGAACACGACAGCGCGGTGGGGGTGCAGTTCTCCCCCCTTCCAGCGAGTGGCTGACAAGTCGCGTTCGTCCCGCAAGCGCTCCCAGCGCCGCAGCTGTCGCCCACGTAGCTCGCGTAGGGCGTGAAGGTGCACGCGGAGTTCACGCTCTGCGGAGGGACGCACGTTCCGGGCGGGGGAGACTTGCCCGGGAACTCGCTCCAATCGAGCCCCGCGCAGACCAGCCCCGGCGCGCAGCTCCAGTGGAACTGACAGCTGCCCAGCACGCCCCGCGGCTTGATGCAGGTGCCGGTGGCGCCCTGAACGAAAGGCGTCACGTCGCACGCGAGCCCTGGCCCGCAGGTCGAGCCGCGCAAGGGATCGAACGCGCAGCTGTCGTCTGGCTTGCCTCGCGCGCGGCAGGTGCCGGTGACGCAGATGAGCTCCTGCGCGCACTCGCTGCTGTCCACGCAGCCGTCGCCTTCGGCCTTCGCGGCGGCGCAGCGATCGTCCACCGTGGAGTCGGTGCCTTTGGTGTCGCAGTAGAGCCCCGGCAGACACCCCGAGCCGCAGGGCTCGCCCGCCGCCGCCTGCGTCGCGCAGCTCCCGAAGCAGACGGCGGTCTCCTTGCCGCAGCGCGAGCCGGGCGCGCACTCCACGTTGTCGCGGCAGTCCTGTCCGGAGGTCAGCGTCCCATCCAGAAGGCCCGTGTCGAGATCGCAGTCCGCGAATGGCGCAGCGGCGGCGGGATAGCCGGGCGGGAAAGTGGCGGGGCAGCTCTGGCCGGACATCCGCTGCTCGCACCGCGCCAGCGCGTCCGCGTCCACCTTCACGAGCCCCTGGTCGAACGAGGCCTTGAGCTGGGTGAGCCGGTCCTCGCAGCGCGTCTCTTCTGCGACCCGGCAGTTCTCGACGGTGTCTCGCAGAAACGCCGCGTAGCAGCTCTGAAGAAGTCCGCAGCGCGCCGCGGCGAGGCGCCCGCAGAGCTCAACGGCGGACAGCTGCACGCCCGAATCCGCGACGCCCGCATCCTGTGGCTGCTCCTGTTTTCCGGGGCAGCCAGAGAGCAGGA
>JBJMQN010000008.1:0-8706 GCA_045802665.1 Myxococcaceae bacterium
ATTGAGAATCCGGCTGCCGAAGTAGCTCACCGGAACCGCCGCTCCATCTCCCACGCCGTCGGCGAGTACCCCGCCTTCTTCATCAACTTCTCCGCCGAGCTGTCCGCGACGCCCACGGAGATCCGAACCCCCGAACAGCCGTGCGTCCGCAGATATGCCTCGCACTCACGAAGCAGCCGCTGACCAATCCCCTGCTTGCGATGCTCCGCGGCGACCGACACATGCAGAATGTGTCCAAGGCCATCCCCCGCGAGCGGATGAAGCTGCCGCTGCCGCACCGCCGCCCACCCGACGACCTTCCCGTCGAGATCCGCGATCAGCAGCCCCTCCGGCTCATCGGAGAGCGCGAGCGTGAGCAGCTTCCGAACGCGTTCCAGCCAACCACCGCGAGCCGAGTGCGCCCGCTCATGAGCGCTCTCAATCTCCTCGAGGCGCGGAAAATCCGAGATGCGAAGCCGACGAACGAAAAGAGCCACGCGGGCGTTCTAGCAACCCGTGGAGAGACAGGTGCACGAGTTCCGTGAACCCCGGGACGACGCGGCTCCGTTACTTCCCCTCATCCCCATTCAGCTCTTCGACGAACTCGAGATCCTGCACATCCTCCATGTGCTCGAGCAGATCGAGGTTCTTGATCACATCCGCATCCTCCGAAGGCGGCGTGCTCTCGCCCGACTTCGGCGGCGGTGGCGCGTCCTTCTCCTTCTTCTTCGGCTCCGCGTTCGGAGCCACAATCGGCGTCGTCTTCTCCGGAACCTTCTTCTGCTGAGCGAAGGCGCTCCCCGAAATCACCATCGCCGCGATCACGCACGTAAGCGCTCTCATCGGCCATCCCCTCACGGCTGCTGCTTCATCATCTTCTTCTGCATCCGCTGCTGACGGAGCCGTTCGCGGAACAGGTGCCGCTCCTCCGGCGTCATCTGCCTCCAGCGGCGGAGGTTCTCCATCATCTTCTCGCGCTCTTCGGGGTGCGCTCGCATGTACGCGCGCATCCGCTGACGCATCTCTAGCCGCTCCTCCTCGTTCATCGAACGGAACTCGATGATCCGCTGCTTGAGCTGCCGGCGCTCATCCGGGCTCAGCTGACGCCACGCGCGGAGGTTCTCCTTCATCCGCTCCTTCTCTTCCGGCGGGAGCTTCTTCCAGCGCTCCAGGTTCGCCTTGATCCGTTCGCGCTCTTCCGGCGGGAGCGAATTGAACTTCTTCATCCGCTCGCGGAGCTCCTGCTTCTGAGCCTCCGGCAGCGCGTTGAAGCGATCCGCCGCGGACTGCTGCTGCTGGCCTTGCGGCGTGACCTGCTGCTCCATCGCGCCGTTCTGCACGGGCGCCTGAGCGAGAGCTGAGAGCGAAACCACCATCACGAGAGCGAGACTCACGGCTTCACCTCCTGCAGCTCATCCAGATGCTCGATGACATCCACGTCGTCCGGTCCGTCGAGCCCCACGACATCGAAGTCCTCGAGCTCGTCCATGTTCATCGCGAGCTCGAGCTGCGCGGGCTCGGTCACTTCCAGCGGCTCCTTGTCGGCCCCGTGAACCGCGAACACGATCCCGCCGAGCGCCGCAAGGCCCGCGATCGGCAACAGCACCTGCGGCCTGAGCCACTTGCCCATCGCACCGAGCAGCGACGGCGCCGGCTCCAGATGGCGCATCACCCGGCGGCGAAGCTCGGGCGACGGCTCGAACGCGGGCAGCGTGCCCATCGCGGACGCCGTGCGGCGGATCATCCCCTCCACCATCCGGCAATCCGCGCACCCCGCGAGGTGCTGCTTCACCGCCTGCGCGCGGACCTCCGACAGCTCACCGTCCACGTACGCCGTCAGGTCTTCTTCGAATGAACAGCTCATGCTCGGCTCCGTACCTTCAGTTCCCCGGACTGCAGCGCTTCGATCTTCTTCGCGACCACCAGCGTCGCCCTGTGGATGAGGCTCTTCACCGCCGGCTCGGACGCGGAGAGCGCCTCCGCGATGTCGCGGTAGGCCATGCCCTCGAACCGGCACATCGTGAACGCGGCGCGCTCGCGATCGGTCATCTGAGAGAGGCCCGCGACGACCGCCGCCTCCAGCTCTTTGCCCTCGACGGTCTTGTCGGGTGCTTCGTGCGACGTCTGCTCCGGCACCGCGTCCGTCACCGTCTCCGACTTGTATTCGCCGCGGCGCAGCTCGTTGAGGCAGTGGTTCGCCGCCACGCGGAACAGGAACGTCTTGAACTTCGCGGATGGCCGGTAGCTGCGGGCGTTCCGGTACACCTTCACGAAGATGTCCTGCGCCAGCTCCTCCGCCTTCGCCCTGTCGTTCACGAACCGGAACGCGAACCGCGCCACGGAGCCCTGGTGCCGGGAGAAGAGCTGCGCGAACGCCCGCTCGTCCCCCCGAGCGACCTTCAGCATCAGCGCGGCATCCTCTTCCAGCGCAGCGTCCACGGAAGCTACAAAACCCTTTCCCCAGCAATAGTTGCGGGAGCTGTTGCCGAAGTATCACCTACATCAGTGGAAACGGCGGTTTGCGGGAGGAGCGCGGCCGCCGCAGAGTGTTACGGGTACACTCCGAGCCCGCTTCGATGGCCGTCTTCGAAAAAATCAGCGCGCCGCCCGTCGCCGCAGCAGCCGCGCCTGAAACCATCGCGCCGATTGAAAAGTCCGCCCAGCTGGATGTGGCGGGCAAGCTTCGCGAAAAGGTGGCCGAGGCGAAGACTCTTGGTCCCTCGTCCGCGCTGGCCGCCGAGATCAATCAGCTCTTGCCCGGACTCCGAACGTCCCTTCCGTGGAGAGAAGCGGCGGATGTGCTGCAAGACCTGCTCGCCCGGAAGGCGCTGAATGGCCTCGTCGATGCGGACGGCCGCTCGTCCCGATCCGTCGCAGTGGAGCAGCTTCTGGGGCTCGGCTTTCCGTACGCGCTGGAGGTCTCGCCGTCGGATCTCTCGCATCACCGGATCGCGGAGAAAGATTACGGAGCGGCCGCGAAGCTCATCCTGCTGCTGACGGCCGTGGGCGTGATCGCGGCGCCGGCGGCGTTCATGCTGCCGGAGCTCGGAGACAAGAACGCGCTGCTGTTCGGTCTGCCGTTCGCTGCGAGCTTCTCCGCGGTGACGCTGGCCTCGTTGTGGTCCGTCTGGAAGCACAAGCCCGCGAGCCCGAAGGCGCGGTTCGGACGGTGGCTGCTGCGAGCATGCGGCGCGCTCGGGATCTCCACGTTCATCGGTGTGTGGCTTGGCGCGCCGGTGCCATGGGAAGCCGCCGCACTGCCGATGTTCTGGGCGGGCGCGGCAGCTCTCGCGGCTCCGATGTTCCTCCGGCCCGCACAGGAAGAGACTCCGGAGAACGACGGAGAGTAGCGGTCGCCTGAAAGCACAGAGCCCGGAACGTCCGAAGACGCGCCGGGCTCCGTCACTCCCCGTTACTTCTCGCTACTGAATGGTGATCGTGTACGGCGACACGTACGAGTAGTACCCGTACACCTTGATGTAATAGGTGCCGGCTGCCGTCGTGGTGAACGAGCGCGACGAGTAGGTCGTGGTGCCGATCGCCGTCGTCCCGTTGGTGCTGTAGATCGCGATGTAGAAGTACTGCATCGGGCTGCCCTGCGGCGGGACCGAGATGCTGTACGTCTGGTTCGCGTTCAGGTTCACCGCGAAGAAGTCCACGTCGCCGGAGATCTCGAGGTTGCCGGTCAGCGGCACGCCCACGCTCAGGTTGCCAGCGGTCGTGTACGTATCGCCGTAGTCGTCCGTCGTCTCCGTCAGCGACACCGTGTACGCGCCCGTGTAGCCCGAGTAGTAGGACGCCACCTCCACTGAGTACGTGCCGCTCAGCGTCGCCTTGAACACGGCGGTCGTGCTCGTGCCGTAGCTCGTGCTCGCGACAGTCGTCCCGTTCGGATCGCGCGCCACCAGGTAGCAGATGTAGCTCGCGCTGGTGTTGCAGGTGAAGTTGTAGATCCGGCCCGCGGTCGCGGTGAACACGAAGTCGTCCTTGTCGCCGCTGATCTGGATGTTGCCGTTCAGCGCGCCGGCGCCCGGCGTGATCGTCGTGCCCGTGGCCGCGGTGTTGCCGTGGTCATCCACGCCGTCGTCGAACAGCTGCATCGAGTACGTGCCGGTGTACGAGCTCGAGTAGCCCCTCGTCTCCACGGAGTAGACCTGAGCGGAGGTCGCGATGAACGTCGCGGTGCTGGAGGTCGAGTAGCTCGTCGTGGTCACCGTCGTGCCCGCCGAGTCGCGCACCGTGAGGACGCAGAGGTCGCTCGCGGAGGTCGTGCAGGTGAAATGGTAGATGTGATTGGCGGCAGCGGTGAACGCGAACACGTCCTTGTCCCCGCCGTACTGGATGTTGCCCGCCGTCGCCGCCGCGCCCGCCGTGATGCCGGTCGCCGTCGCGGGCGTGTCGCCGTGGTCATCCGCGCCCATGTCCGTCACGCTGAGCTGATAGGCGCCCGTGTAGCTGCTGGAGTACGAGCTCGCCTCCGCCGTGACGGTCCCCGCCGCCGTCGCCTTGAAGAGGACCTGCGTGCTGGTGCCGTACGTCGATGAGCCGAGCACCACGCCAGAGCTGTCCTTCACCGAGAGCACGCACAGGCCGGTCAGGGTGCTGGTGCAACCGACCTTGTAGATCTTGTTCGCCACCGCGGTGAACGCGAACACGTCCTTGTCCCCGCCGTACTGGATGTTGCCGTTGGTGGTGCTGCCCACCGTCACGCTCGTCGCCGCTGCGGCCGTGTCGCCGTGGTCATCCGCGCCCGCGTCCGTGACCGTGAGGGAGTACGTCCCGGTGTACGAGGAGTAGCCGTACGTATCGACGGTGTACGTCCCGCCGGTCGCCGCCTTGAACAGGACGGTGGTGCTGCTGCCGTAGCTGGACGAGCCCACGCTCACGCCGTTGCTGTCGCGCACGTTCAGCTCGCAGAGGTAGTACGCGCTGCTGGTGCAGCTCACCGAGTAGATCCGGTTCGCCGTCGCGGTGAACGACATGAAGTCGTGGTCGCCCGTGAACTGGATGTTGCCGTTCACCGCGGTCCCGACCGTGATCGCCGTCGCGGCCGCCGCGCTGTTCGGGTAGTCGTCCACGCCGGCATCCGTCACCGTGATGCTGTACGCGCCGGTGTAGCTGGTGGAGTACGCGTAGGTCTCGATGGTGTACGTGCCGCCCGCGCCCGCGCCGAAGTTCGCGGTGGTCGAGGTGCCGTAACTCGTGCTCGCCACGCTGACGCCGTTCGGGTCGCGCACGATCATGTAGCAGAGGTACGTCGCCGAGGTGCTGCACGAGACCGTGTAGACGTGGTTCGCGGTGGTGGCGATCGAGAACCAGTCATGGTCGCCCGCGTACTGGATGTTGCCCGCCTTCGCCGTGCCGGCCGTCAGCGCCGTCGCCGTGGCCGCGGTGTCGCCGTGATCGTCCGTCCCCTGGTCCGTGACGCTGATCGCATAGGTGCCCGTGTACGAGGAGTACGCGTAGGTCTCGATCGTGTAGCGGCCGGCGGTGTTCGCGAGGAAGTTCACCGTGGTCGAGGTGCCGTAGCTGCTCGTGCCCACCGAGACGCCGTTCGGATCGAGCACTTTGAGGTTGCAGAGGTAGCTCGCCGAGCTGGTGCAGCCCACCGTGTAGATGTGGCTCTGCGTCGCGGTGAAGGCGAAGAAGTCGTGGTCGCCGTTGTACTGGATGTTGCCGCTGGTGGACGCGGACGAGATCGTCGTCGCCGTGGCCGCGGTGTCGCCGTGGTCGTCCGTGCCGCTGTCAGTCACGGTGATCTGGTAGCTGCCCGTGTACGTCGAGTAGCCGTACGTATCGATGGTGTACGTGCCGCCCGTCGGCGCGCGGAAGCCGGTGGTGACCGACGTGCCGTAGCTCGTGGAGACGACCGTCGTGTTCGAGCTGTCGCGCACGATCATGTAGCAGAGGTCGTAGGCGGAGCTGGTGCACGTCACCGAGTAGATGTGGCCCGCTGTGGTGCTGAGCGAGAAGACGTCGTGGTCGCCGGACAGCTCGATGTTGCCGTTCACCGGAGTGCCCACCGTCAGCGGGCTCGCGGTGGCCGGCGTGTCGCCGTAGTCATCCGCGCCGAGGTCCTCCAGCTTGTAAGTGTAAGCGCCGGTGTAGCTGGTGCTGTAGTTCTGAACGCTCGCCGTCCAGACGCCCGCGGCCTGCGCTTCCACCGTCACGCCGCCGGTCGACGGATAGGAGCTGCTCGTCTGCGAGAGCACCGTGCCCGCGTCGTCGCGCAGCACGATCACGCAGCCGTAGTACGTGGTGCTCGTGGGCTGGCAGGTGAACTTGTAGATGTGGCCCGAGGTCACCGAGAACTTGAAGACGTCCGTGTCCGCCGTCCGCTCGAAGGTGCCGGCGGCGGCGGTGGTGGACGGGGTGATCGCCGTCGCGTCCATCGCGAGATCCGCGTGGTCGTCCGCGCCGAGGTCGTCGATGGTGAGCGAGAACGCGCCTGACAGGCCCGGGCTCTCCGCCTTCGCCTTCAGGATGAACGCGCCGCTCTGCGACGGCCAGAGGAAGTGGGTGAGGTTCGCGGACAGGGTCTCGTCCATCGTCTTGCGGAGCGTGCCGTCCGGGTTCTGCACTTCCACCTGGATGCCCGTCGCGGTGCTGCTGCTGAGGGTGATCCGGTAGGTGTGGCCCGCCACGACGCCGACCTTGATGAAGTCCACGTCGCCGTCGTACTGGATGTCGCCCGTCACCGGGATGGACGTCGCGGTGGTCGGAGAGACCGTGAGCGCGTCCGCGGCGTCGTTCGCGAAGTCATCCGGCCCGAGGTCGTGGGCGTAGACCGAGTAGCTGGTCGTCACGCTCGCGGAGAGCGCCTTCACGCGGACGTACATCGCGTCGCCATTGGGCGCGAGGAAGCGCAGCGACGGCGAGCTCAACCCCGAGTGGCTGGACGCGAGCGGCGTCACTGCATCCGAGGCGAACACGTCGATGTAGAGGCCCGTCGTGGCGCCGCTGAAATCCACCTGCACGATGTGGCCTTGCGTCGTCGAGACCAGCAGCCAGTCCTCGTCTCCCGCCGGGCCGAGCGTGAAGTCCTGCGAGGTCTCCAGCGTCACCGGCGTCGCGTCGCGCGGGCACTCGTTCGGCTCGTACTGATCATCCAGAGGTCCGCCCGAGTGCGTCTTGCTGCAATCCTGGAACGGGTCCGCGACGCAGGCACCGCCGGAGGGCAGGAAGCCCGTGTCGCAGCTGCACTTCGCGGTGTTCGTCGTCGGATCCACCGAGCACTGCGTCTGGTGCGGAGCCGTGCAGCTGTTCGCCGTGCACGCCGTCCTCTGCACGCAGCCGTTGCCCTGATCGATGAAGCCCGAGGGGCAGCTGCAGGAGGCGGTGCCGTTCACGCTCTGGCAGACCTTGCCGGACGTGGCGCAGGGGTTCGCCGCGCACGCGTCGACCGGCACGCAGGAGGTCCCCTTCGCCTCGTAGTTCGCGTTGCAGATGCACTGGGCCGCGGTGCCGTTCTGCACGCAGATGCCCGCGCCGCAGGTCACCGATTCACAGGGATCCTTCTTGGTGTCGGTGCCGCCGCCGGGACAGGCCGTGAACAACAGGAACAGTGGGGCTGCGAGGAGCGAAAGGCGGGTTGAGCGCATGGGACTTCTCACTGGTTGAGAGAGGGCTACGCAGTTATCGGCCGGTGGGGTAGCACAGTTGCGTACACTGTCGGAAGGCCGCGTACCTGACGGCCGATCAGGCGCTTTATTCAACGCGGCGAGTCGAGGACCCCTAACCCGCTGGAACGTCAGCCTTCTGGACTAATGTCAGACCCCTCGTAGATACTGCACACGCTTTCAGGTGCCGGGCTGCCTTAGAGGGGAGGCGGCGAGTTGCTCCGGCCATAACCCGAACGAGAAAAGAGAAGAGTCAGATGGCTGTGAATCCGGAGAAGGAAAAGGCGATTGAGCTGGCGATGGGCGCGGTGGAGCGGCAGTTCGGGAAGGGCTCCATCCTGCGGCTCGGCAACGATGCGCCGCTCGTGCAGGACATCCAGGCGATCCCCACCGGGAGCATCTCGCTGGATCTGGCGCTGGGCGTGGGCGGAGTTCCCCGCGGCCGCATCATCGAGATCTACGGACCGGAGTCGTCGGGTAAGACCACGCTCTGTCTCCACATCGTCGCCGAGGCCCAGAAGAAGGGCGGCGTCTGCGGCTACATCGACGCCGAGCACGCGATGGACGTGGGCTACGCGCGAAAGCTGGGCGTCCGCACCGACGACCTGCTCCTGTCCCAGCCGGACACCGGTGAGCAGGGCCTCGAAATCGCCGAGATGCTGGTGCGCTCAGGCGCGATCGACGTCATCGTGATCGACTCCGTCGCCGCGCTCGTTCCGAAGGCGGAGCTCGAAGGCGAGATGGGTGATGCGCACATGGGCGTGCAGGCGCGCCTCATGAGCCAGGCGCTCCGCAAGCTCACGGGCACCATCAGCAAGAGCAACACCTGCGTCATCTTCATCAACCAGATCCGCATGAAGATCGGCGTGATGTTCGGCAACCCGGAGACGACCACCGGCGGTAACGCGCTCAAGTTCTACGCCAGCCAGCGGATCGACATCCGCCGCATCGGGGCGATCAAGAACGGAGAGCAGGTGATCGGCAGCCGCACCCGGGTGAAGGTGGTGAAGAACAAGGTGGCCCCGCCGTTCCGCACCGCCGAGTTCTCCCTGATGCACGACCGCGGCATCGACCTGGAAGAGGACGTCCTCAAGATCGCGGTGGACGA
>JBJMQN010000348.1:0-10200 GCA_045802665.1 Myxococcaceae bacterium
ATTCCGTCTCATGACTTCGGAATCTCCAGATCTTCCGCGACGACGTTCGCTTTGCCGGTGAGCGGCTGGACGTTGATGGTCCAGACGTTGTCGCCCTGCTTGAGCTTCACCATCGCGCGTTCGGTGTAGCCCTGCGGGAAGAAGTACAGGTACGCGAGCCCGCTCTTCGCCTCATCGCGCTGGTGCTTGGTCCACACCGTCACGTGTACCGCCGGCGGCAGCTCGCGCTTGGCGATCGTCTCGTCGGTGAAGTCCGCGAACTTGGCGCGCGCTTCGATCTTCTCCTGCTCCGCGGCGATCGCGTTCGAGGAGCCGGTGCGGTGCTCCGGCTTTCGGCCCTTCGCGAGATCTTCCTGCTCCTTCGTCGCGTTCTTGAGCGCCTCGTCGCGATCCTTCGCGGTGGTGACCGCGCCTTCCGCGCATTCTGCCCAGTAGCTGGTGCGCGAGTCCTCGTCCTTGGGGCTCGGGAGCTGGAACACGAGCCGGCAGGTCTTCCCGGAGAGGTTCGCGGTGTCGTAGAGCGATCGGATCGTCCCGGACAGCTCGCCCGCCGCGGCCTTCGCCTTGGTCCCGGTGATCGCACCCATGCCGGTGATCACCGCACCGAAGAGCACGACCGCGATGAAGAGCGCGACCATGATCTCGATCAGCGTGAGGCCTCGCGCGTTCATTCGACGCTGAGACTGCGAGGTCCATGCCTCCGCGCGCGCAGCCGTCTTCGCCTCGTCGCCGAGGGAGAGAGACAAATCTGCAGCGCGCGTTGCCATCATGACGTGACTATTTGTTCTCGCCCTTCGGCGCGTCCTTGCTCGAAATGTCAGCGTCAGACCCGTCGCCGCCGGGCGCGCCGTCCGCGCCGTAGCTCATGATGACGGGGTGGCCGCCCTCGTTCAGGTACGTGTACGGGTGCTGCCACGGGTCGGTCGGGATCTTCTCCAGCATCTGCTGATCGACCAGCGCCTTGAGGCCCGTCGCCGTGTCCGGGTAGTTGCCCTTCTTCGTGTAATAGAGCTTCAGCGCCGACTGGATGTTGGAGATGTCCAGCCGAGCGGTGTCCTGCTTCGCCTCGTTCAGGCGCGGAATCACCGCCACGCCCACCGCCGCCGCGATGAGACCCAGGATCGTGATCACGACCATGATCTCGACCAGCGTCATGCCGCGAGCCCTGCGACGCCGCGCCTTCGCCATCTCATTCGCTGCCACCACGATTTCGCTCGTCACTGCGTGTTCCCTTTCTCGTTCAGTGTGAAGCGGCCCGGGCTTCCATCGCCGGTGCCGCGTGGGCCGGGCGCGCGTACAGCGACACGCCGATCCCTAAGAGTAGAAGTCCAACCGCCACCATCGCCGCGACCGCTCCCCGCTGCAGCCACCGGTCGAGTCCATTGTCGAGCGCGTTCACGATTCGCATCTCCCTCAGTGAATCGCCGAGTTGACGCTCAGAATCGGCATCAGGATGGAGAAGGCGACGAACGCGATCACGCCGCCCATGATCACGATCAGGATCGGCTCCAGGAGCGACGTCAGCGCGCCGATACGGACGTCCACCTGCTGCTCGTACGAGTCCGCGACGGACACGAGCATGTCCTCGAGCTGACCGCTTTTCTCGCCGATCGCGACCATGTGGTAGACGAGCGGCGGAAACTCGCCTGAACGCTTGAGCGGAGTGGCGATGCTCTCGCCCTCGCGGATCGCGTCGCGCGCCTTCTCCACGACGTCCGCCAGCACCGCGTTCGTCATGATGTTCCGCACGATGTCCATCGCGTTGAGCAGCGGCACACCGGACTTCAGCAGCGTCGCCAGCGTGCGCGAGAACCGCGCGATCGACAGCATCCGCACCAGCGGCCCGAAGATCGGGAACTTGAGCACGCGCCTGTCCCAGACCGGCTTTCCGGCGGGGCTCCGGATCCAGTAGAGGAACGAGGCAATCGCGATCCCGACGAGCGGGAAGATGATGAACCACCAGTCCTGCAGCGTGTTGGAGACGAAAATCAAAAGGCGAGTGGTCCACGGAAGCGTCGCCTTGATGCTGTCGAAGACCTTGGTGATCTTCGGCACCACCACGGTCATCATCAGCACGAGGATGCCCGAGCCGATCACCATCATGATCGCCGGGTACATCATCGTGCCGATCATCTTCTGGCGGAGCTTGGCCTGGCTCTCGGTGAACTCCGCGAGGCGCAACAGCACCGCGTCCAGCGCGCCGGAGTGCTCGCCCGCCTTCACCATGTTCACGTAGAGGTTGCCGAAGACCTTGGTGTGCATCCCCAACGCGTCGCCCAGGGACCGGCCTTCGTTCACCTGCTGCTTCACGTCCGAGACGACGCGCTTCAACTTCTCTTTCTCAATCTGATCGACGAGCGCGGTGAGGGCCTCCACCAGCGTCACGCCGGCGCCGAGCAGCGTCGCCAACTGCCGGGTGGTGATCGCGATGTCCTCGGTCGTGATCCGGCCGCGCGCGAGCTTGCCGATGTTCACGTCGCGCGACATCGGAGCCGTCGCGCCGCCGCCCTTCTGTCCACCTTTGGCCGCGCCCTTGTTGCCGAGCGTGCCGGCCTGCTGCCCGGTCACCTCGGTGAGGAACACGCCGTCTTTGCGGAGCAGCGCGCGCAGAGTCTTCGCCGAGTCCGCCTCCTGGAGACCGGTGATCTGCTTGCCGTCCGCGTTGAGCGCTCTGTATTCGAAGACAGCCATGGCTCTCTCTTAGAGATCCTCCTGAGTGACGGAGAGGACCTCGGCGATGGTGGTCTCGCCCAACAGGATCTTGCGCGCGCCGTCGTCGAGCAGCGTCCTCATCCCGCGGCTGACCGCGCTCTTCTTGATGGTGGAGCTGTCCACGTTCTTGAGGACGAGCTGGCGGATGTGATCGTCCACCGTGAGCAGCTCGTACACGCCGGTGCGGCCGCGGTACCCGAGCCGGTTGCACGCCGGGCACCCGGTGGCGCGGTAGACCTGAGTGACGCCCGCCTTCGCCATCTGGTCGAGCGACAGCCCCACCTCGGCGAGCTCTTCGTTGGTCGGCGTGTACGCCTGACGGCAGTCAGGGCAGACCCGTCGCACGAGGCGCTGCGCCAGAATTCCGGTGAGCGAGGAGGCGACGAGGAACGGCTCGACGCCCATTTCCACGAGTCGGGTGACCGCGCCCGCCGCGTCGTTGGTGTGGACCGTGCTGAACACCAGGTGGCCCGTGAGCGACGCCTGAATGGCGATCTCGGCGGTCTCCTTGTCGCGGATTTCGCCGACCATGATCACGTCCGGATCCTGGCGGAGGAAGCTGCGGAGGCCGGACGCGAAGGACAGGCCGATCTTCGTGCTGATCGCCATCTGGCCGATGCCCTTGAGCTGGTACTCGACCGGGTCTTCGACGGTGAGGATGTTCAGGTTCGGCTTGTTGATTCGGCTGAGCGCGCCGTAGAGCGTGGTCGTCTTTCCCGAGCCGGTGGGGCCGGTGACGAGCACGATGCCGTGCGGGCGGTGGATCAAATGATCCATTCCCTTCAACGTCTCCTGCGCCATGCCGATCTCGGCGAGGTCCAGCAGCGTCGCCGTCTTGTCGAGCAGACGCATCACGATGCGTTCGCCGTGCGTCGTCGGAATCGTCGAGACGCGGATGTCGATGTCGCGGCCGGCGAGCTTGATGCGGATGCGGCCGTCCTGCGGCAGGCGCTTCTCCGCGATGTTGAGCTGCGCCATGATCTTCACGCGGCTCAGGATCGAGTTCTGGTAGCGCTTGGGCGGCTTGATGATCTCCTGAAGCTCGCCGTCGATCCGGAAGCGCACGAAGAGCTCGCGCTCCATCGGCTCCACGTGGATATCGGACGCGCGCTCCTTGGCGGCGCGGAACAGGAGCGAGTTGACGAGCCGGATGATCGGCGCTTCGTCGTCGGTGTCGAGGAGGTCCTGCGGCTCCTCCAGCTCGTGCGCCAGTGAGTCGAGGTCCTGCGCCTCCATGTCCTCGACGAGCTGCTCGGCCTCGTTCACCGCTCGGTCGTAGACGCCGTTGATCGCGTCCACGATCGTGGAAGCCAGCGAGATCTGCGGCGAGACGTTCTGCTGGAGCAGCATCCGCGCGTGATCCAGGACAGTGGTGTCGAGCGGATCGGCCACCGCCACCGCGACCACGTCGCCTTCCATCCGCAGCGGCAGCAGGCGCGCCTGCTTCGCGAAGTTGATCGGGATCTTCTTCACGAGCTCCCCGTCCACCTCGTCCGGGAAGATCCGCGCGAGGTAGGGGATGTCCAGCTGCGCGGCCAGGGCTCTCGCGACGTCTTCTTCAGTGACGTGCTTCAGCGCGACCAGGACTTCGCCCAGCCGCCCGCCCTTCTCGGCCTGCGCGGCGAGCGCCTCGTTCAGCTTCTCATCGGTCAGTCCGCACGAGCTCTTGAGGATCTCGCCCAGCTGACGGCCCCACAGGTACGCCGGCGCGTTGGAGACGATCTGCGTCTCCTGCGTCGGAGTCTCGGTGGGCGTGGGCGTGGGGAGTGATTCGCTCATCTATTGCTGACCTTCGTTGTTGTCAGTGGGAGGAGGCTGCACCGGAGGCTGCTGCTGCTCCTGCGTGCCGCGGGTCTCATTCAACCCCTGGCCGTTGTTCTGGCTTCCCTGGTTCTGGTTTGGGTTCGGGTTCTGATTCACGTTCCCGTTCTGATCGCCGCCCGTGTTGTTGTCGCCGCCCTGCGTGTTGGACGGGGGCCCGTTCAGCTGGTCGTTCTGCTTGGGCTGGATCATCTTCTCGCCGCCCGAGCCCGGACCGCCGTTCTCGATCTTGTTCTCCTCGCGAAGGATCGCCTGGTTCAGCTTCGCCAGCGGACCTGCCTTGCGGGAGAAGTCGATCGCCACTTCGTAAGTCGGCACCGAGCCGTAGAACTGCTCCACGAACTCCTGCCGCTCGGCCATCTTGCGGTCGAAGATCCGGCGGAAGTCGCTCGAGTCCTTGATGATGTACGGGGTCAGGAACAGCAGCAGGTTCGTCTTCACCTTCTTGTGCGTCTGCTCGCGGAACAGGTGACCCAGGATCGGGATGTCTCCGAGCAGCGGCACCTTGCTCACGCTCTCGATCGTGCGGTCCTGCATGATGCCGCCGATGACCACCGTCTCCTGATCGCGCGCCACCACCGTGGTCTTCGCGGAGCGCTTCGCCGTGGTCGGGCCGAGCACCGGATCGGACGACGCGATCTCTTCGGTCTGCTCGTTGATCACGAGCCGGATGTAGTCGCTCTCGTTGATCTGCGGCTTCACGGTGAGCTTGAGCTCCACGTTCTGACGGCTGATGGGCGCGTAGAGGCTGCCGAGGCCGCCCGTCAGCGCGCCAAGTCCCCCGAGCCCGCCGAGCCCCGCAGTCGCGCCGGCCGCGCCGGGGATTGCGCCCGCGAGCGAGCCAATCGAAGAAGGTGAGTAGCCCGCCTGGAACGGCACGTTCTGGCCGACGGTGATCTCCGCCTCTTCGTTGTCGGAGGTGAGGATGTGCGGTGTGGAGAGCACGTTCACGTCCGAGGACTGCTGCAGCGCGTGCAGCACGACGCCGAACGCGGGGACGTTGATGCCGAGCTTCTCGAGCTCCGGGATCGCCGGACCCTGCAGGCCCGCGAGGAAGCCGCCGAAGTTGGCGAGGTTCGCGATCGAGAAGGAGGGCGGCAGGCCGGACTTGCTGTACTTGGTGCCGAGGAGCAGCGGCACGGTGGTCTGGCCCTCGGTGCCGGGCAGTCCGCTCGCGGTGAGCGGCAGGCCGGTGTGGAGCTGCATCCCGAACTCGGTGCTGCGGTCCAGGTTCACTTCCATGATCACCGCTTCGACGAACACCTGCCGGCGCGGGATGTCGAGCTTCTCGATCACCTTCACCAGGTTCCGGTAGTCGCTCTGCGAGGCGACGATGACCAGCGAGTTGGTCGCCTTGTCGGCGGAGATCTTCACCTCGCCGGAGAAGAGCTCTGCGGCCTGAACCGGTCCGCGTTGTCCGCCCTGCGGCGTGGGCGGGACCTTCGGGCGGTTCGCGGTGCCCTGCGAGAGCGAGGAGAGGGTGCTCGCGAGATCTTCCGCGGCGGCGTTCTCCAGGTAGTAGACGTTGACGCGGCCCTCGCCGGAGATCGGGATGTCGATCTCGTCGATGAGCTGCTGGATGCGCTCCATCGCCGCGGGGCTCGCGATCACGATGAGCTTGTTGGTGCGCTCGTCCGGGATGAGCTGGGAGAGCGTCGCGGGGCCGCCGGACGAAGCGCCGCCTTCGACGACGGGCTGACCAATCGGCGCGCCGGTCTGCGGCGGCTGCGCCACGCCCTGACGAACTCCGGGGCGCTGGTTCTTGTTCTCGAACAGCTTGGTGACCTTGTCCGCGATGTCCTGCGCCGTCGCGTACTTGATCTGCAGCACGCGGATCTGATCCGAGGAGGGCGGACGGTCCAGCTGATCCACCAGCTTCTCGAGCCGGTGCATGTTGGACCCGATGTCGTTGACGATGATCGTGTCCGGCTGGAACGGGATGGTGTCGCCGTCCTTGGTGACGAGCTGCTGGAGCACGCCGCGCAGCGGCTCGATGTCCGAGTACTTCACCTTGAAGAGCCGGGTGATCATCTGCTCGTTCGTGGTGTACGGCTCGGTCTCGTCGGTGAGCGTGGGGATCGTGCTCTGCTTCGCGCGGTTCTTGTCCACGATCTTGAGGAAGCGGCCGTACGGGTAGACCGCGAGGCCGTTCGCGTCCAACGCGGCGAGGAACGCGGCGTAGAACTGCTCGCCGTCCACTTCGACCTTCCCGTTCTCAGGGCCGATGATCGAGATCTTCCCGCGCAGGTTCTCCGGCAGGATGAACGTCTTGCAGGTCGCGTCCGCGACGGTCTGCACCAGCTTCTCGATCTCGACCTTGTCGAAGTAGATGCCGTACTTCGCCTTGCGCTTCACCTCGTCGCAGGTGGGGACGACGCGCGTGCTGCCGTTGCCGTTGTTCGCGTTGGCGTTGTTGGCGTTCGCGTTGTTCGCATTGGCGTTGTTCGCGTTCGCGTTGTTGTTCGCGTTCGGGTTCTGCGCGTTGCCCTGCGGCGTGATGACGTTGTTGCCGGTGGGCGGCCGCGCGATGCGATCCTGCGGATGCGGCGGGATGGGGTTCAGGCCGGGGGCGCGCTGAGCGATCGCGGGGGTGGCGACCAGCGCGAGCAGTGCGGCGGAGCTGAGGACGGAGGAGAGTCTCATGGAGGGTGCGGTGCGGCAGGTTCAGCGAACGTTGTAGGTCTTGCGCATGACCGAGCCGTTGCGCTCGATCTCGATGTCGATGCGGCTGGCCTCTTTGAGCTTGGAGTAGATCTCCAGCGCCTTCTCGGGGCTGTTGAGGTCGTAGCCGTTGATGCGGCGGATCACGTCGCCGTTCTGCACGCCGATCTTCGAATAGATGGAGTCGGGGCGGATGCTGAACAGCTTGAAGCCCTTCGCCACGCCGTCCTGGAACGCGGGCACGATGCGCGCCTGCATCGCGACGTCGTTCAGGTTGGAGAGCGTCTTGTCGATCTCCGCGCGCGGCACTTCGTACTCGTTCTCCGAGAGCGCCTTGATGCCCGCGCCGAGGTTGCCGTTGCCGGTCTGAGCCGGTTGCGCGGCGACCTGCTGCGGCGGCGGGACGTAGGCGGCGGCGGCGGGCGCTTCACCTGTGCCGCCCTGCGCGTCGATGAACTCTTTGCGGTTGTTGTTGAGGACGATCACGCGCTCGCGTTCGATGTCGAGCACCTTCGCGTTCTGGACCAGGTCATCCACCATGTACGTGGCGGTCTTCTGGGTGACGACGTCCTGGATGGACGCGATGGACCATTTGGAGTCGCCGGCCACGAGCGTTCCGAGCAGCTTCACGCGCAGGCTCGTGCGGACGGGCTCCGCGTTGAGGTCCACGACCGGCGCGGTGGGCTCGTGAACTTCGGGCTCCGGCTTGGGGACGGGGAGGCCCGTAAGCTTCGCGAGCCGGTCCAGGTTGAGCGCGGTCTTGACCTCAGCGGTCTGAGGCCGAGCGTTGGTCTTGGGGATCGTGGTCTGGGGACCGGGCGCGATCTCCGCCTCCACGAACTGGTTCGCCGTCCGCGCGAGCAGCAGCGCCACCAGCGCGAGGAAGACCAGATTGACGGTCCAGAAATACTTTCGGAAGAACAGTTCCATGGAGAAGCTTCGAACCCCTGTCGAACAGCAAGCGAGGTGCCATCAGAGGCACGGCGAGCCAACCGTATGGAACAGCTAAGCCCCGGGTTTCCTTCCTGAATTTGTTCTGGAGGGTGGCGGGCGCGAGTGGGGCCGGAGCGGTTCGGACAATTTGTCAAAGGGCGCGAGTGACGGAATGACGCGCTGTCAGGACGCGCGTTTAGGGCGGCGGCGATCCGGTCGGCGGCGGAGGCGGGAAGGGGGCGAGCGGAGCGATGGGCGATCATGAGCATCAGCCGTCGATGGAGATGACGCGGCGGGTGAGCTGGCCGTCGTGGATGAGCTCGACGGTCACTTCGCGCACGGTGAAGAGCTCCTGGGCCCGGCTGAAGAGTGCGGGGAGGTTGGAGAGATCGCTGCCGTTGATGCGCGTGATGACGTCGCCGTCCTTGAGCCCGAGCTGCGCGTAGATCGATTGCGGTTGGATGTGATCGATGCGGAAGCCGGCGGGGGCGTCGCGCGGGAACGCGGGGATGAACCGCGCCTGCGTCGCGAGCGTCGGGAGGTTCATCGAGGCGAGCTGGATCGCGGAACGCGGGATCGTGACGCGGCCGTTCGGGTCCGTGCGGATCGGTGTGGCGGCGAATGGGATCGGCGTCGGTGGGGTCAGCACGGCGAGAGTTTGTTCGTCGCCGCCGGTGATGAACGTGACCTTCCCGTGGTCGATGCGGATGAGCGTCGCGCCGTGCAGCACGTCGCCGATCTTCGCGCGGACGAACGTCGAGTCGGTGGTGTCGAGGAGCAGCGCGGACGAGGTGCTCGCGTCGTTCGCGCGCAGGGTTCCGAGGACGCGCAATGGCAGGGCGTAGGCGGGTGAGGTGAGCGATCGCGTCGCCGGATCGCGGAGATCGATGAGCTGCGCGAGCCGCGCGTCATCAAGTCGCGCGCTGTCGAGCTGCGCTGCCGGTTTGTCTCGGAGCGGTATCGGGTCCTGCGGCAACGGCAAGAGGACAGGCTCGATCGCGAGTGACACGCTGACCGACGCGAGCGCGGCTGCTGCGACCAGAAGTCCGAGATCGATGAGACGGGATGAAGTGAGTCCACGCATTTGCCACCTCCGAGGGGTTGGAAGAGCAAGCCGTGGGCCGTTCAGAACGGGAACACGATCTGGTGCTCCGGCATCCATGGAATCGGCGTTCCGAGGACCGCTTCCCTGCGCACGTCGAGCAGCGCGCGGGCGGTTGAGATGAACCTGAGCTCATCGAGGACGTCCGCCCACGTCCATCGCGCGTTGCCCCACTTGATGGTCTGCAACAGACGGTCGTCGACGCGGTCCTTGCGGAACCTTGCTCTCAGCAGGTGCCAGCGCGCCCCGTCGTACTCGAAGCCGTACCTGAGCTCGATGAACGCCAGGTCGAAGCGAACCCAGAGGCCAGTCGCCTCGTCGCGGATCGTGACCTGCCGTTGTCCCCGGATGCCGGCGCGCCAGAGAATGTCATCGGCAACGGCCTCGAGGGCGCTCTCCGTTGGTTTCGCTTTTCCGCCTCTGCGCGAGATCAGTTCTTTGAGGATCGACAGGTCACGGCTGTTCTTCAGCTCTTCAACGCAACGACCGAGCTCCTGCCGAGCACGCCACCCGCGCCGATAATTGTCCTCGTACGCCATCACGATCTGGTTCCGAGGGGCTCCGATCTCACAGAGGTTCACGATCGCTCGCGCGGGCGTCATGCACTTGAGGCCAGCGACCCGAGTGACGTGATGGGGCGCAAGGTCGTTCGAGCTCCGGATGAGAACGCTGCCTCCGTTCCGATTCCGCATCGTTCGGGGAACCACGAGCTCGGGCAATGGCGCATCGCAACCATCGAGCCGATGAAGCCAACCCGCCGCCGCCCCGCTCACGACGCCCTTCGCATCCAGCCAAACGAACGCGGCGATGAGCGTCGTGAGGAAGTCGTCCACCCCCAGCGCGCGAACGTAGAGCCCACGATGTGGCGCCGTGAATTTCCCAGAATCGAGTCGTCGCTGAATCGTCGAATCCGATCGCTTCAGCCGCTCCCGCACCTGTTTCCGCGTGAAGACCTGCTTCCACGATTCCGC
>JBJMQN010000349.1:0-2083 GCA_045802665.1 Myxococcaceae bacterium
CGATTCGCCGGACACGTTGTATTCCTGAAGCGCGACCTCGCTCTGGAGCATCGGCTTGCACGCGGTGGCGTTCATGCTCGAGGCCGCGTCGGTGAAGATCGTCGCGTTCGTGGTTGTACCGAAGAGCCGCTGGTTGCAGCTCGCCACGAGCCACTCGCGCAGCACGAAGAGCCTCGCGCGATCCAGGTTCGTTCGCGGCGTCCCGTCCGAGAACACGAGCGGGCTCGCCCAGAGCAGCCCCAGCGCTTTGGGAACCGTGGTGAGCGACAACGCGCCGAGCTGCAGCGGCGTCTGAAGGCACTGCGCGAGCGCCAGCGGGTGCACCTTGTAGAAGCCCAGCGTGCGCGTGGGCTGCGAGCTCGCCTCCGAGCTCGTTTGGCACGGCGGCGAATCACACTGAGGCAGGCACTTGATCCGCGCCGAGCAGAACGCCGCGCCCCGATCCCACACCGCGTAGACGGTGTTGTCCACGTAGACGTCGGAGAGCCCGTCCGCGGAGGAGAAGGCGAGGCAGTCCTGCTCGTCGAAGAGCGTCTCGGTGAACTGACGTTCGGTGTAGCCGCTCACGGGCAGCGTGAACGGTCCGCACGTGTACCGGAACCCGTCGTTGAACAAGAGCGGGTCCTCCACCGACATCACGTCCGACTTCTGCCGGGCGTCCGTGTTGTAGACGTCCGCGGTGTACGTGACCTGCGCCGGGTACTGACTCACCTCGATGTAGTGCTCGCCGTTGACCGTCTTCTCGCAGGCGAGCTCGTGGGCGTAGCTCGTCGCGCTCACAAGCAGCGCGGCGCCAACCGTTGCGATGCTCAGCGTCGTTCTCATGGCGTACCTCGCGGGGCGCAGGGCCCGTCAGTGTGTTTGGCGCCGGTTCCGTTCAGCAGCTCTTCGTAGGACGACAGCGCAGGTCCGCCGTTGCGTCCCACCGCGGGCACGTGAAGCATCAGCGTCGTCGCCGTGATCGAGCCGTTCTTCGGCAGCTCATTCGCCGGATGCCCGTCGGGGATGCAGAGCTCCGGGTGATCGAACGGCGCCTTCTCGTAGCGGACGCGATCGTCGGTGAGCGACTTCAGGAACGAGACGATGTCCGCCATCTCGTCCTCGGACAGCCCGATGAAGCGGATGCTCTCGTCCTGCGGAGTGAAGTCGCCGCCGCGGTTGTAGAAGTGGACGACCTGACTCAGCGTGGCCTGCCCGCCATTGTGGAAGTAGGGACCTGTGAGCTCCACGTTCCGCAACGACGGCGTCTTGAACGTGCCGTCCACCACCGTGTCCTCCGCGGCGCGAACGTCCAGCGGCGGCAGCACGAAGCAGTTGGTGGAGGCGAACGGGACCTGAAGGTTGCAGATGTTCATCTCGTTGAACTCGCCGCTCACGAAGCGCCGGACGAACGAGAGCGGTTTGCCGTTCGGAGCGGTCCCGCCGAGTCCCACGTCCTCGGACGGAGGCCGCACGCCGATGTTGTAGAAGCCGTTGTCGTAGAGGGCGGTGCCGCCGTCGTTCATCGCCATCCGCTCGATGAGGATGCCTTCGAGCTCCTCCTGCGAGAGTGTGAAGCCCGCGCCGGTGAAGTCCGGGCCCTTGTGGCAGCTGATGCAGCGGGCGTCCGCGGAGAAGAGCGACAGGCCGTGCTTCTGCTGATCGGTGAGCGCGGTGGAGTCTCCTTCGCGGTAGCGATCGAACGGCGCGTCGTCCGAGATGAGCGTCCGCTCGTAGGCCTGGATCGCGACGCCGAAGAAGACGGAGAAGTTCATCTGCATCATCGTGAACTGCTCGCGCAGCAGCATTCCGCCTTGCCCCAGCGGCGGCTGGATCGTCACGAACCCCGGATCGCAGTTGGGCTGCGCGCTGCAATTCGGCGTGCATGAGAAGACCTGCTCCGAATCCCAGAGCGCCGGGACGAACGCCTGTCGCACCAGCTCGCCGTATGTGGGGATGATCCCTCTGCCCGACGGGTCCCGATATGCCCCGAGCACGCCGTCATCTGGCGCGACCTTCTGCGTGGAGAGCCCGCGCATCCCGACGAGCTTCTTGCCCAGCTTCGCGAAGCTGCGCCCGTCGAACGACATCTCGAAGAAGCTCA
>JBJMQN010000350.1:0-2383 GCA_045802665.1 Myxococcaceae bacterium
GGAGCTCGTCGTGGGTTCGCCGGGCGGGCCCACGATTCCGACGACCGTCGTTCAGGTCATCATGAACGTGCTCGACCACAAGATGGACCCGGTCCGAGCGGTGGGCGCTGGCCGCCTGCACCATCAATATCTGCCGGACATGCTCAGCGTGGATCGCTACGGCCTCGAGCCCGCCACCGCCGCTGCCCTTGTGGCGAAGGGACATCAGCTCAAGCAGGTGGACAGCTGGGGCGACGCGGAGGCGGTGGGAGAAGATCCCGTCACGCACCTGCGCTACGGCGCTTCGGATCCGCGCAACGAGGGCGCCGCGGTCGGACAGGACTAGATGCCCAGCTCGGATCCGAAACTGTTCGACGTCCACCTCCATGCGGAGGGGCTGACCGATCAGGATCTGGAATCGCTGCACTTCTTCGGCGTTCAGCGCGCGATCGTTCCCGCGCACGCGACGTTCGCAGAGCCGAGTGCGAAGCGGCTGCTCGATCAATTCGGGAACCTGGTGGACAAGCAGCTTGCAAGATTGTCCAAGGCGGGCATTCGGGCGCACGCAGCGCTCGGCATCCACCCTCGAGCGATCCCCCGCCGCGGCGTTCCGGAGATCCTCTCCGCGCTGCCGTCGTACTTCCGGCAGGGGAAAGTGGTCGCGCTCGGGCCAGTCGGGTTGTTCGAGGACACCGAGGTCGAGCGCGAGGTGATGACGGAGCAGCTGCTGCTCGCCCGGCGGTTGAAGGTGAAGGTGCTCGTCACGACTCCGGCGAAGAATCGCGAGGCGGTGACTCGGCGGACGTTGCAGCTGCTGCTCGGATCAGGCGTTCCGCCCTCGCGCGTGCTGGTGGATGGAGCGATTTCTACGACGCTCGCTCCCATCCGGGCGTGCGGGTTTCACGCGGCGCTGATGCTTCATCCGGATGGGCTGACGGCGGATGCGGCGGTGGCGCTGATTCGGCGATCGGGCGTGGAGCGGCTTTGCCTTTCGAGTCACGCGGGCGATGGCGCCTCCGACATCGTCGGGCTGGCTCGCGCTCAGTCCCTGATGCTTCGCGCGAAGCTGACGGAGAGTCTGATTCGGCGGGTGACGCTCAAGAACGCAGAGCGGTTCTTCAGCGCGTAGATGCGCGACGGCCCCGCGCCCGGTGAAGGGAGCGAGGCCGTGGGTGCTTCAACTGCTCGCCGCTCTTACTGCGCGGTGGCTTCGGTCATCTGGAGCGAGTAGTTGCCGCTCTCGTCCGCGGTGAGGCTCATGCGCACCGGCGCGGGTTCCTGCTGACGGAGGCCGCCCTGCGCCGCGTCCAGCATCTGCTGGTAGCGCGCTTCGAGCTCCACGGCGACCAGGAGAGCGCTCGCGTTTCCGGCGGGATCCGTCACGGAGAGGCGCTGGAAACGGGCCCAACGACCGTCCTGCAGCTTCACCACTTCGCCGTCGTAAGCCATCGCGGACTCCCCGGCGCGATTTACAACTGGTGATGTCCACCAGCGAACGCGCACTGACGGGAAACAAGATACGGAGTCGTGAGCGCTGCGTCATCCCCCCTCTTGAAAATTTATCTAAGCCAGCGCCGCACAAAGCTTTTTCGGCTCCAGCGCCGCACCTCGTCATCGCGACCCGGCGACAATCTGTGAAAGCTGTAAATTTAACTCGCTGTAAATGGGTTTACACGAAAGCTGATCATGCGGGACAACGACCCTACTTGTCGCTGATCCGCACCCCGGACAGCTCTTCGATGGGCGTGATGGCGGCAGTGATGTCGAGGTCGCCCTTCCCGGCCGCCCGAGCGAGCGCGTAGATCTCCTTCACCGCTCCCGTCGCCGGCGTCGGCACCTTCAGCTTCGCCGCGCTCTCCAGGAAGAGCTGCAGGTCCTTGAACATCAGATCGATCGAGAAGTTCGTCTCGAAGTCGCGCTCCATCAGCGCCTTGCCCTTGAAGTCGAAGTACGGCGACCGGTAGCCGGACGCCTGCACGACCTCCAGCAGCTTTCGCGGATCCACGCCCGCCTTCTTCGTGAGCAGCATCGCCTCGGAGAGCGCCTCCAGCATCAGCGCGATGATCGCGTTGCCGGCGAGCTTCACCTGACTCGCGCTGCCCACCGGTCCGCAGTGGATCCACTTCTCGCCCACCGCTTTGAAGATGGGCTCGGCCCGCGCAACGCCCGCATCGGTCGCGCCCACCATCAGCACCAGCGTGCCCTTCTCGGCGCCGGATTTGCTGCCGGTGACCGGCGCCTCCACGAAGTCCACGCCGAGCGCGCCCGCGCGTTGCTCGAGGCTTCGCGCCTGGTCGGGGCCGATGGTGCTGAAGTCCACCAGGAGCTGCCCCCGGCGTGCGCCCGAGAAGAGACCGTCCTGTCCAGCCATCACCTGCTCGAGCGCGGCGGGGGTCGCGACGCA
>JBJMQN010000351.1:0-3057 GCA_045802665.1 Myxococcaceae bacterium
GAGGATCTTCTTGCAGTTCACGTTCATGAGGGCGCGCATCATCTACGTACGCGCGCCGAACACAAGCGAACTGCGAGGGGATTTACGAAGGCTACGCGACCAGCGGCTCGAGGATGCCGGCGAGATCCGGCAGGCGCAGATCGAGGCGTTCCACGTCGCGCTTGCGCGCTCGGACGACCTGGAAGTTCGTCTTGTCCGAGAGCACCTTCTGGACGAGCTTGTGGTTCAGCGCGTGGCCGCCCTTGTACGCCTTGAGGTGGCCAATCACCGGCTTGCCGAACAGCGACACGTCGCCGAGCGCATCCAGCACCTTGTGCCGCACGAACTCGTCCGGGAAGCGCAGGCCATCCGGATTCAGGATGGAGAACTCGTCCACGACGATCGCGTTGTCCAGCGAGCCGCCGCGCGCGAGGCCCATCTTCTTGAGCATCTCCACGTCGCGCAGAAACCCGAACGTCCGAGCGCGCGAGATCTCCCGAGCGAACGTCCGATCGGAAAACTCCATCTGGTACGCCTGGTCCGAGATGAGCGGGTGCTTGAAGTCGATGGTGCAATCCACCTTGAAGCGGTTCGCGGGCGAGAAGGTCGCTTCCTTGTCGCCGTCGGTGACCGTCACGGTCTTCTTGATGACCACGAAGCTCTTGGGCTCGTCCTGCACGCGGATGCCGGCGCTGCGAACGAGGTAGACGAACGGCGCCGCCGAGCCATCCATGATCGGCACTTCGGGCCCGTCCACTTCGACGCGGAGGTTGTCGATGCCGAGCCCGCAGAGCGCGGACATGAGGTGTTCGACGGTGGAGACCTTCGCGCCGTCTTTGCCGATCGTGGTCGCGAGCGAGGTGTCGACGACGTACTGGCTGTGCGCGGGGATCGCGACCGGCTTCTCCAGGTCGGTGCGGACGAAGACGATGCCGCTGTTCTCAGGCGCCGGCCGCAGCGTGAGGTTCACCGGAGCGCCCGAGTGCAGCCCGACGCCCTGACAGGACACGGGCGCTTCGATGGTGCGCTGGTTGAAGGAGGAGGATTGGCCCATGGAGTTTGGAATGTTCCCGGTCAACTGATGCGGCGCGTTGTCGAGCAAGCCATATGCCATGAAAGTGGCAAGCAGGCTCGAAAATTGTCGCGCGACTTTGCAACGCAACCGCGCGGAATGGTTGGGAAGGCAGCCCGGGACGCAGCTTGAAAGCTGACCGCGCTGTCATACTTCGCGGGGGCTGCGGAAAACGGCCGAAGCGACCGTGACACCGCTGCCCCGAAATGGCTTTTCAGGCTAGCCCCTCCCTACAAGCGGGCGATTCCAAACGAAAACGCCGCAACGCGCAACAATCTCGGTCACGACACCGCGCCGAAGGCCGAAGACGTGAGCTGCTCGCGAGCGGCCTTGAGATCGAACTTCCGCCCCGAGAGCACCGCCCGCCGGTTCACCTGAACGAAAGTCGTCTGGCAGATCTGAGCGAACAGCCGGCAATCCTCCGCGAACCGAGCCCGACCCGCGGGACCGACGGGCGCGCGATCGAACTCGAAGAGCATCGCGGTGAACCGGTCGACCGACTCGTAATCCGCGTACCGAAGCAGCTGGTAGCTCACCTCCTGAAAGTACAGAAGGAAGCGCCGCAGCTTCTCGAGCGCCGCATCGCCATTCGCCTCGTCGGAAGTGAGCGCCTTGGCAACCTCGCGAGAGAGCTCCGTGAAGATCCAGAGATCATTCCGAAGCCGCTCCGCAAGAAACGAAGGATTCACGAGTGACTCGAACGTCATCGCGCTCTCGGGAGCCTTCGCCACCGTCCGAGCCAGCAAGACGATGTTCTTCCGAATCTCCTCGGTGAGCGCAACCGCCGCCTTCATCACCGAGGCGCCCTCGCGGCCATCCTCCGCGAGCAGCTCCTTCACGATCTGCTGACTCTGCCGGGACAGCTCGCGGGAGATCTTCACCGCGGCCGCCTGCACGCGCTTGAGGTTGGACTTGCTCGCGAGGTCGCCCTCGAGAAACGAAGCGAGCGACACCGTCTCGCTGCGAACGAGCGCGAGCACGATTCGTCCGCGCCGCTCCACCGCGTCCGCCTCTTCCTCGTCCACCTCTTCAGGAACGTCCACGTAGGAGAGGTAATGAAGCAGCCGGAACAAGCCGAGGAACGCGACCGTGCAGTTGCGGCGCTCCTCTTCCGGAAGCGTGCGGAGCAATTCCAGGATGGGCACCGACTTGATCCGGTCGTACTCGATCCGGAACTCCAGCGGCTTGAACGGCCGGAAGAACTTGTTGAGCACGATGTCGCGCAGCGCGAGGTTGCCGACGTCGTTGTAGACGTTGAACCCGATCACCTCGAGCTTGAGCAGGTGGTCGAGGATGCTGCGCAGCGACTCGAAAGACTGCCTGAGGAGAAAGAGCGACTCCTGCGGTGTGTCCTGATCGATCGAGTCCTCGAAGAGCTCGCGCCGCTGACGGTCGTCCGCGAGCTGGCTCTCGATGTAGCGGCGGAACACCATCTTCTGATCGGATTCCGGATCGAGCAGCTGCCGGGCGATCTGAATCGCCTGATCGATCGCCTCGCGCACATCGCGCAGCTCCTCGGAGAAGTCGCGGGTGACGACGGGGCGGTTCTCGAAGCCGATGGGGAGGTTGTGGAGGTTGAAGTAGCGCTCGACGCCGCGGAGGAGCATCTCGAACTCGAAGAGGAGCTCTTCCCTGCCCTCGACCTGAACGCTGCGCAGCCACCGTTCGCGCTCTTGAAGGAGCGACACGCGCGAGCTCTGGGTGTCCGCCATCAGCTCGCCGAAAAAATCGCGAGCATTCCGGACTGCGGCGAGCTTCTGCGCGGGCTGGCTCAGAACAACGCTCCTTGAGGTGAGCTTGGAGCAATCTTGCCGAAGTATTCGTAAGCGCGCGCGGTGGCCATGCGGCCCCGGGGAGTCCGCTGGAGGAAGCCCTGCTGGAGCAGGAACGGCTCGTAGACGTCCTCGATCGTGTCGCGCTGCTCTCCCACGGATGCCGCGATCGTCTCCACGCCGACGGGGCCGCCGCCGAACTTGTCGATGATCGCGAGGAGGATCGTCCGGTCC
>JBJMQN010000009.1:0-4506 GCA_045802665.1 Myxococcaceae bacterium
CGACCCCGCAAACGCTGGACGCCGCGGGCATTCGCAGAACTCGGCCGCGACCTCGCTCGACCCCGCAGGCGCTGGACTCCGCGCAGCTCGACCTCGCTGCAGCCCGCAGGCACGCCTCGAGCGTTCTGCGGAGCCTCTACCTCGCTCCACCCCGCACCCGCATCGCGCGGGTCGTCGATCGCGGTCCGGGGTTCAAAAGGCGCGACGATGCTCGTCGTTGATCTTAGGAGCGGAGAACTCGAGGCATCCCGCACCGGTCGCGCTCGACCGCCATGGCCCGCTCAATGCACAACCCTCCGCCATGCGTCGCATTCTGGCCGCGGTCTTCGGGGCGCTCTCTCTCGCGAGTGCGGGCGTCCATTCGCTCTCCTGTGGCAAGCCGGACTCGCCTGCTCCCGTTACTTCAGTGCCTGAAGTGCCCACCGCCGTCGTCCCTGTCGCCGCTCAACCACCCCCTGACCCAGCCCTGGACGCCTGTCTTCACGACGGCCAGTACACGCTCCCGTGGCTCTCGACCTCCGCCAACGGCCACACCCACTGGGCGTGCCTCCGCGAGGACGGAAACGCGGACGTCTTCACCGAATCACCCACGCACCATCCCCAACTCCTCGGCGCGATCAACGCGACCTCCTTCGCCGGCGCGTGTCCGGCTCGCGTCCACGAATCGCTCGAAGATCTCTTCGGGGGCGCCTGCATCACGCTCGACTTCGCGGACCAGAACTGCCCCGAGGCGACGCTCTCCACCGAGCAGCGCAAGGTCTGTCTCCCGCCACCTGGCGAAAAGCCGGGCGCGCCCATCGAGCTCGTCCTCAGCTACATCGATCACCGCTGGACCGAGGTGTCTCCGGCCGAGTGCAGCGCGCGGAAGCTCACGCTCACCGACGACGAAGAGCCGGATCCCAACCTCTGCTTCGACGACGATCCGAACTCCGGCTCCGCCAGCATGAGCACCCCGCCGGAAGCGGTCTGCTTCGTCCCCGAAGGCGCCGAAGCGAAGGCGTGGCGGGTTCACCCGGGCGTGTTCGAGCCGGTGGCCTTCTCTTCTCTCTGCGAGTGAGAAAACCGACCCGAAAAATCCGCGCAAAATCTTCTCCGGGAGTTCGTCCTCTAATTCAGCAGGGGGCGCCTGCGGTACTCGCCCCGCGTCAACAACCTCTGGAGGAGACACTCATGAAGTCAGTTCGCGTGGTCATCATCTCGGCGCTGCTCAGCGTGACCGGTTGCGCCGGTCTCAAGATTCAGGTCCCGGGCGTTCAGGTCGGCGGCAACAGCTCTAACTCCGGCAGCTCCGGCGGCGGGCTCATCTCCAGCGGCAGCAGCCGCCAGGTGGATCTCTCCACGCCGAAGCAGGGCCACGCGACGGTCTCGAACCCGAACGACCTCGGCGACATGGAGCACGATCTCGCCATGGGCCGCGGCCCTTCGCGCCTCGCGGACTGTGACAAGACGAAGGCGGACAAGAACGCCGTGCAGCCGACTGAAGACGAGCAGGGTCATCTGCAGAAGGGCCTCGGGATGTTCCCGCACAACATCCTCAACATCGAGCCGCGCATCGCGGGCCTCAAGGCGGTCCCCGAGTACGAGAAGCTCGTCGCGGACAGCCAGGCGAAGTTCGGTCCGTGGTGGTGCTCGGCCGAGTATCAGGGCGGCCCGGGCGTCTCCGCGCACGAGAACCAGACGCTCAAGCTGATGGAAGCGATCGCGATGTTCAAGAAGTCGGAGTGGGGCGATCCCGCGCAGTCGAAGAAGGAGTTCGACCGGCTCCTCTCCGAAGCGGACACCAAGCTCGCCGACTACCAGAAGGCGAAGGTGGACCGCCTCCCCGAGCGCGGTGACTCGCTGCGCAGCTCCAGCAACGAGGTCCAGATGCGCGTGAATCAGTGGGCGACCTACTACTACGAGCAGCTCAAGATGATGAACGGCGAGCAGAACGCGGACGTCGTCGCGATGAAGAGCAAGCTCGACGCGTCCAACGCGAAGATCGCGCAGGCGATCACCGACATCGACAACGCGATGGCGGAGAGCTTCCCGATGCCGAAGGACGAGTACAAGGGCAAGGACGCCCCGGCGGTGAAGGCGGCGTTCGCGAAGTACTTCTCCGACAAGAAGGTCCTCACCGTCGTCCTCACCACGGACTGGGACCGCAAGAAGGGCGCGGACTGGGTTGGCAACAGCCTCGTGAACTACGACCACTCGTGGATCCACGGGAAGATCATCACCAAGGCGGACGACAAGAACGGCGAGGTCTGGGAAGTGATCGCCCGGAAGGACCACCTGGACGGCGACAAGATCAAGTTCGACACCTACGTCCCGTCGAACCTCGGCAAGATCCGCCTCGCGCACGTGAAGAAGTAAGCGAGTGAGCTCTGCAACGGCGGTGGCCCTTCAACTCGAGGCCGCCGCCGTTTTGTTTTTCCGGCGCCACGCAGGTAAGGAATGCCGGGTGATGCCTGCCGGGTTGCCGTCTAGATGAGTGAAGTCGCCGCACAGAAGCCCGTGGACATCGCCAGCCTCTCGCTCGAGAAGCTGACCGCGTTCCTACAGGAGCTCGGCGAGAAGCCATTCCGGAGCCGGCAGGTCTACCGCTGGCTTCATCAGCGCGGCGTGACCGACTTCGACGCGATGACGGACCTCTCGAAGGACCTCCGCGCCAAGCTCAAGGAGCGGGCGAAGTTCAGCTCGCTCACCAAGGATCTCGAGCAGCGCTCCGTCGACGGGACGATCAAGTACCGCTGGAAGACGCACGACGGGAAGTACATCGAGTCCGTCTACATGCCGTCCGAGGACCGCAAGACCCTGTGCGTCTCAACGCAGGTCGGCTGCGCGATGGGCTGCACCTTCTGCGCGACGGCGACGCTGGGGCTGATGCGCAACCTGACCCCTGCCGAGATCGTCGGCCAGGTGCACGCGGTGAACGCGGAGGTCCGGAAGAACGAGCAGCTCGACACGCTGCGCCCGCTCTCGAACCTCGTCTTCATGGGCATGGGCGAGCCGCTCCACAACTTCGAGAACGTGAAGACCGCGCTGGAGATCCTGAAGTCGGAAGACGGGCCGAACTTCTCGCACCGGCACATCACGGTCAGCACCGTGGGCCTGGTCCCCATGATCGAACGGTTCGGTCAGGAGACGGACGTGAAGCTCGCGATCAGCCTGAACGCGACCACCGATGAGCAGCGCAGCAAGGTGATGCCGGTGAACCGGAAGTGGAACATCGAGGCGCTGATGGACGCGTGCCGCAAGTTCCCGCTCAAGCAGGGGCGCAGGATCACCTTCGAGTACGTGCTGCTCAAAGGCGTGAACGACACCGACGAGGACGCCGCTCGGCTGGCGAAGCTGCTCCACGGGGTGCCGGCCAAGGTGAACCTGATCCCCTACAACGAGAACGCGGGGCTGGGTTTCCACACGGTCGCCGAGCAGAACGCCGAGCGCTTCCGTACGCTCCTCGACCGGGCACACGTCGCCGCCTTCGTCCGAAAGAACCGCGGTCGCGACATTTCGGCGGCCTGTGGACAGCTCGCCAATGTCGATAAAGGTAACGATCTCAAGGGGTCAGCAGCCGAGAGCCCCCCGGTTGCCGAATAGGGGTTACGGTGCCACCTGTTGTTTGACACCTGTCGGGCGGCCGTCGTAGAAGGCCCGCCCTTTCCCAATCTCTCCGAGGATTTAGCAATGGCAGTCGTGATTCGTCTCGCCCGCGCGGGCGCCAAGAAGATGCCGTACTACCACGTGGTTGCCACCGACTCGCGCAACCCCCGCGACGGTAAGTTCATCGAGGCGATCGGCGCGTATGACCCGAACCTCGAGCCCCCCAAGGTGGAGTTCAACCAGGAGCGCCTCGCGCACTGGCTGAAGCAGGGCGCCAAGCCGTCCGAGACGGTGTCGGATCTCATCAAGCGCTCGTCGAAGAACGCGCCGGCGAAGGCGTAGTTTCACCCCTTCAGGCTGAACCCGTCGAGGGGAACTCCTGGAACCGCTGCTCTCCTACCTCGCGAAGTCCCTGGTCGATAAACCCGACCAGGTTGAGATCCGCGTCTCGGAGAGCGAAGGCGGCAAGCTGTACGAGTTGAAGGTGGCGCCCGAGGACGTGGGCAAGGTGATTGGTCGCGACGGACGAACCGTGAACGCGATCCGGACCGTCCTCGCGGCTGCCGCGCAGAAAACCGGCGAGAAGGCCCGGCTGGAGATCCTGGACGATCGCAGGAACTCGCCCACGGCCAGTCCGCCCGAGCAGGCCGAGCCGCCCGCCGTCGAAGCCGCGCCGCCGCCGGAACCGTGAGCGGGCCCGCGCTGTTCGAGACCGGCTACGTCGCGAGGGCCCACGGGCTGAACGGCGAGGTGGGGATCAAGACCTTCGATCCGACGTCCGAGACGCTCTTCGAGCTGGAGCGCGTGCTCCTGCGCCTCAAATCCGGCGACGAGCAGGAGCTGCAGATCGACTCCATCCGCGCGACGGGGAAAGACATCCTCATCGCCTTCGAGGGCATCGAGGATCGCCTGTCTGCTGAG
>JBJMQN010000010.1:0-5000 GCA_045802665.1 Myxococcaceae bacterium
GATCTTTGACGATCACATCCAGTGCCGCCTGCGACGGACCGGAGAGCACTCCGTTGTCGGCGCGGAAGATCTTCGCGCCATCGAGCGAAACCGACTCAGGGGCGCTGGAGCTCGGGGACTGCACACAGCCCACGAGCAGAGAGGCTGCTGCGAGAGCGACCACGGTTGAACGGACGAAGGAGACACGCATCAGGATGGACCTCGTGTGGTGAATCAGCGGACGTACCCGGACTTCGGGGTGCGCGAGGGTAGCCACTTTCAATGCGGACGCCTACTCGGACCCCGCGCACCTGCGATTGTCGGACAAATCGCGCACAGGTTGTGTGGGACGAGGTGGTTTTCGTCGCCAACCGTTCGCAAGGATTGAGAAATTGTCCGTTCGAAACCGCTCGGCGCCGGTCAGTAGCTCCGCGCGTAGAGCACGCGGTTGCCGGTGCCGCCGATTCCAAACGGAAGCTCATCCTGCGTCCACGCCACCGAGAAGTTGGTGCCCGTCGGCGCGAGGGCGGCGGAGGACACGGACCCGGCGCCGTTCTCGGCCCGCCCGTTCGTCACGATCCCGCTGCCTCCGGCTCGGTACGTTTCGAGATTCGGGACGGACGCGGCGTCGTTGACGATCCCTATCGCGAAGAGCGAGGTGCCGTTGAACGCGAGCTCCGTCGCTCCGGCAGGCGAGTAGCTCCCGGTCGTCGTCCAGCTTCCCGCTGACCAGTCGCGCGTCTGATTCCCGAAGATCGCCGTGAACCCGCTGCCGTAGCTCCCGAGCGCCAGGTTCCCGCCGTTCCACTGTCCGAGGCTGGTCTGCGCTGACCACGTCGTCGTGTAGACCCACGCCGCGAAAGACGATGAACCACACAGCATCGCCGCCGCCGAGGTGCCGCCGGCCACTTTGCAGGGCGTCACACTGGTGGTGAGCGGCGCCGTCCACGCGGTGCCGTTCCAGAGGTGCGCGGTGTTCGTGTACGCGGTGCCGCTGTAGATCTGCGAATTGATGATGAAGCCGACGCCCGAGCTCGCGAGCGCGAGCTGCGACCGCGCCCCGGAGTCCACGACGATGGGCGTGCTCCAGGTCGCTCCATCCGCGCTGGTGGACGAGACGACCCCCGAGCTGTTGATCCAGCCAGCCATGAACGTTCCGCCGCGCGCGGCCACCGCGAGCTCCGTCTGGCCAGCGGTCGTTCCCAGAATCACGGGTGTTCCGAGCCCTCCGGCGACCGTGTACGTCGCCGTCGTCACCGCGGTGCTGTTGGCCGTGCCGTTGTAGCTGGCCCACGCGAGGAGGAAGGTTCCCGAGTCGAACGTCACCTTCGGCGCCGAGCCATTCCTCGTCACGCGGAACGGCGCACCCCAGCTCGTGCCGTCGAAGTACGCCGCGAAGAGGGAGGCCCGGCCGCCGTCGTATTGCTCCCAGGCCGTGAGCCCCTTGCCCGCGCCATCGAAGGCCTCGGCAGGGTGGTCCGCCTTTCCGATCAGCAAGCCCGTTCCCACAGTGGCAGCCGGTGCGAAGTCCGAGCTCGTGGAGCGCCACGCGCGGGCAAGCACGGAGGTGCTCTCGCCGCTGACCACTGCGGCCGCTCCGCTGATGCTCGTGACGAGGGGGGTGGCAGCGCGCTCTGCCGCATTCAGCTTCGTGGTGGCGCTGAACGTCGAGCCAATGAAGGTTCGTGCATACACGTTCAGCGAGTCATTCCAGGTGATGACCGTGGAAGAGCCCACGGTCTTGATATCCGAGAGCGACACCGGATCCGCCGCGGTCCCGGTCGCGAGTGTGGTCACCGCTGACCAGCTCGTCCCGTCGAAGCTCGCGGCCTGCAGATCGAGCGCGTTCTGCCAGACCGCCACGTACCCGCCAGACCGCGCGGCGACCTTCACATTCGCCGTCGCGGGGACGGTGAGCACTGCGTTCCCCGTGAGCCAGGCCTGCCCGTCGTACACTTCCACCACAGCGGTGTTCGCGGTGGTCGCGCTGAGCACGCCCAGCGCATAGCCGCCCGCGCCGTTCCCCGCGATGGAGGACGCGTATCCGAGCGGCGTCTTCGAGGTCCAGGCGCTCGTCGCGGGATCGTAGAGCTTGCATGCGAAGCCGCCCGACGTGCCGCAGGCGAGGAAGGAGCTGCCGCTGCCTGCCACCGCGAAGCCCGAGGGGAAGCCGCCGCCCGAGTCGATGGTCGTCGCCGCCCAGCTCGTCCCGTCGTAGCGGTTCACGAGCACGCTGTAGCTGCCAACGCCGTTCAGCTTGCCGTAGACGATGGCGAAGCCGCCGGCCTGGTTCGAGGCCGCGACCGGCGCCTGATAGACGGCGTCGCTGACACCGCCGCCGCTCGCCACCCAGTTCGTGCCGTCGAAGAAGTTGGCATAGATCGCGTAGGGGTAATTCTGGGCCACCGCGACGCTCAGCAGCTTCGAGCTCGAGCCGATCATCGTGCCCACAGGCTCCGGCAGCCCCGTCGTCCACTGGCCGTTGCTGAAGGTGGCCATCGAACCGGCGTAGTACCCGGGATTCGCCCAATGCACCGCGAAGCTCGAGCCGTATGCAACCAGCTGCGCGTTGGATCCGGCGGACACCGTCCTCTGCGTCCAGCCGGTTCCGTCGTTGAAGTATGCGTTCAGCTCATTGGCGCCCCCGCCGTTGTATGCCTCGTCCAGCACCATCGTGCCGGCGGGGTTCGTGGCGGTGGACAGCTTGTGCAGCGGCGCGGTGGTGCCGGAGAGGGCGCCGTAGCTGCCTGTGGTGAACGAGTAGCTGAGCGGCCCGTTGAGCGCGTTGCCGGCCAGATCGCTCGCGGTGGTGAGAGTGACGGTGTAGCTCGTGTTCGCGGCGAGCACGGCGCTGGGAGTGAGCTGCGCGTACCAGCCGTTGCTCCCGGCGAAGTAGCGAACCGTCGAGGCCACACCGGCGATTGAGAGGTTCGCGCTGGTGATCGTGGACGGATCCATCTGCTCGCTGAAGCGGATGAGCGGTTTCACGTCCCGCACCACGCCCGTTGCGCCGCTGACCGGAGCCTCCGCGGACGCGCCCGGCGACTTGGTGTCCACGACGAGGAAGTAGCTGACCTGCGCGCTCACGTTGCCGGCCTGATCGCGCAGCCAGACGTAGATCATCCTCGGGCCCTCAGCCGCGCCCAGATACGCCGAGTACGGGGAGCTGAACGAGGAGAAGGCGCTCGGGGAGGTGGGAGCGGGGAGGGTGGAGGACTGCACCGTGACTGCGAGCTCCACCGGGGATTCAGACGCCGTGATCGTGAGATCCGCGTAGTACTGGTTCACGTAGTGCGTGCCGTTCGAATAATCGACCGTCGCGACGGGCGCCGTGGTGTCCAGCGTGATGTCGTCCGAGAACTGAGCAACGAGGCCGTTCGAGTCCTGGAACTCCACGTACACGGTCTTCACGCCGTCATTCGCTGACAGCGCGTAGCTGGCCTTGCTGGTCGCGTAGGTCTCCCATGCCGTCCAGGTCGTCGCGTCGTTCGAGAAGCGCATCTGCGTGACCGTGCCGCCGATGGAGCTCGCGGAGAGGGTGAGCGTCACCGAGGACGACTTGCTGTAGGTAGACCCGCTGTTGATGGAGATGGAACCCGAGAGCGGCTGGGCGACGGTGACCGTGAAGCTCTTGCTGTCGCTGAGCGTGCCGTCGCTGGCGGCGACGTTCACGGCGACCGGAGCGCTGCTCGCGGGAGCAGAGAGCTGGATCGATGCGCCGCTCAGCGAGATCCACGAGGGCGTGGCGCTGCCCAGCGAATAGGTGATCGGATCGCCATCGGGATCCGTCGCGGAGAGCGTCACCGTCTGGTTGCCGTTGCTGGCGACCGTCAGATCCGCGATCGCCGCCAGCACGGGCGCGCGGTTCACGTTCACGACCGTGATCGCGATCGAACCATCCGTGTTCGTGTGTCCGTCGGAGACGCGCACGTTCAGCGTGTAGCTGCCCGAGTCCGCGTAGGTCGGCGCCAGCGTGATCGTCGCGCCGCTCAACGTTGCGAAGGAGGGAGGCGACAGCAGCGAGAAGTCGATCGGATCGTTCTCCGCGTCCGTCGCGCTGAGCGTGATCGTCGCGGTCTCGTTCTCGTTCACGGTGACGGGCGTCAGCGCGCCGAAAGCAGGTCCGCCGCTCCCCGCGCCGCCGCCTCCGCCAACGGATCCGCCGCTCCCACCGCCCGCGGCCCCACCTTCGCCTCCGCCTGCCGAGCCTCCAGAACCGGGCTTGGCCCCACACGCGAAGAGGAGAGCGCTCAGCAACAAGACTGCGGCGTAGGGACGAAGGGTCACGGCATCTCCAGTACAACGGTGCGACGAACGGAGAGGTACCTTACGCCGAAAGGTTCAGCGCATGTGCCGCGGCGACCGGACTTTGGAACCGACGCATCCTGTTCAGACCGGCGAGACCTCACGCCGTCGGAACGGCCGCTCGACCTTCTTGTTCGCGGTGCGCTTGAGCGCGGCGGCGAGCGACTTCCGCGTATCGCGCGGATCGATCACGTCGTCGATCATCCCCATCGCGGCCGTGCGGTAGATGCTGATGTGCGCGCGCAAGCCCGCGGCGAGCTCCTCCTTCATCGCCTTCGCGGCCTCCGGAGTCTCCGCGCCCTGCAGGAGCTTCCGGGCCGCGATCGAGACGATCCCTTCGGGGCCCATCACGCCTATCTCCGCGCCCGGCCAGGCGACGATGAGGTCAGGCTCGAACGCGCGGCCGTTCATCACGTAATAGCCGGCGCCGTAGCCTTTGCGGACGACGACGGTGAACTTGGGGACCGTCGCGCTCGCCACCGCGTACATCATCTTCGCGCCGTGGCGGATGATGCCGGCCTGCTCGACCTTGGTGCCGACCATGAAGCCGGGCACGTCCTGCAGGAAGATGAGCGGGATGTTGAACGCGTCGCAGATCTGGATGAACCGCGCGGCCTTGTCGGCGCTGTCGTTCGTGAGGACGCCGCCCATCTGCTTCGGGTTGTTCGCGACGATGCCGACGGGCCGGCCGCCGAACCGCGCGAGGCACGTGATGA
>JBJMQN010000011.1:0-8699 GCA_045802665.1 Myxococcaceae bacterium
CGGAGATCCCGGCAAGGTCGTCTTCTCCGGCGTGGGCAAGACGCTGGACGAGATGGAGCTCGCGCTTCGAGCCGGCATCCTCCAGTTCAACGTGGAGAGCGCCGAGGAGCTCGACGCGCTCGATGCCGTCGGCCGTCGCCTCGGGAAGCGAGCGCCCTTCGCGATTCGCCTCAACCCGGATGTCGATGCGAAGACGCACAAGTACATCGCGACCGGATTGAAGACGTCGAAGTTCGGCGTGCCGTTCGAGGAAGCCGCTGTCCTGTACGAACGGAGCCGAAAGCTCAAAGGCGTCCGAGCGACGGGCGTGGACTGCCACATCGGCTCGCAGCTCACGGACTCCGGGCCCATGCGCGATGCGGTGTCGAAGGTCGCGCGCTTCTTCACCGAGCTCCGCTCGTCCGGGCATGCGGTGCAGTACCTCGACGTCGGCGGCGGCCTGGGCATCACGTATCAGGATGAGAAGCCGCCCTCGCCCGAGCAGTGGGCGAAGGTCGTGATCGGCGCGGTGGCCGGCACCGGCGCAACGATCGTGCTGGAGCCCGGGCGAGTGCTCGTGGGCAACGCGGGCGTGCTGCTGACGCGCGTGCTGTTCCGGAAGAAGGCGAAGGCGAAGTCGTTCGTGATCGTGGACGCGGGGATGAACGATCTGATCCGCCCGGCGCTGTACGAGGCGCACCACGAGATCGTCCCGGTGCTGCAGCGCCGAGGAAAAAAGACCACGGTGGATGTGGTCGGGCCGGTGTGTGAATCGTCGGACGCGCTGGCGAGAGACCGCGCGCTGCACTGGCCCGAGCAGAACGATCTGCTCGCGATCCTGAGCGCGGGCGCGTACGGCATGAGCATGGCATCCACGTACAACTCACGCCCGAGACCGGCCGAGGTGCTGGTGGATGGCAGCGCGTACACGGTGATCCGTGAGCGCGAAGCGGTGCAGGACTTGTGGAGAGGCGAGCACGTCGTCCAACGTGCTGCGCACAGGAGAAACGCATGAAGACGTTCACCGGATCGATGACCGCGCTGGCCACCCCGTTCAAGGACGGGCAGCTCGACGAGGTCGCCTACCGAGGCCTGATCGAGTTCCAGATTCAGAACGGAACCGACGGCCTGATTCCCATGGGCACCACGGGCGAAGCCGTGACCATGAGCCACGCCGAACGCGAGCGCGCGATCAAGGTCGCCGTCGAGACTGCGAAGGGAAGGGTGCCGGTCATCGCGGGCGCGGGGAGCAACAACACCGCTGACACCGTGCAGGCGACGGCGAGAGCGCGAGAGCTCGGAGCGGACGCGGCGTTGATCGTCACGCCCTACTACAACAAGCCCACGCAGGCCGGGATGGTGGAGCACTACAAGGCGATCGCCAAGGCGCATCCCGGCTTCCCGATCGTCGCGTACAACGTCCCCGGGCGGACCGGCGTCGACATGCTGCCGGAGACCTGCCAGCGGCTGTGCGACATCGCCGAGGTCGTCGCGATCAAAGAAGCGACCGCGAACATGATCCGCACGATCGACATCGTGGAGAAGTGCGGAGAGAGGCTCACGCTGCTGTCCGGAGACGACTTCACCGTGCTCCCGTTCATCGCGTGCGGAGGGAAGGGTGTCATCTCCGTGTCCTCGAACGTGGTGCCGAGGTTGATGAGCGATCTGGTGAAGGCCGCGCGTGCCGGGGAGATCGCGAAGGCGCGCGAGCTTCAGGTGCGATTGAACCCGCTGCACCGCATCCTCTTTGTGGAGAGCAATCCGATCCCGGTGAAGTGGGCGCTCCATCTGATGAACAAGTTCGGCCCGGAGATCCGCCTGCCGCTCACGCCGATGACCGAAGGCAACGCGAGCAAGCTGAAGGAGGAGTTGAAGAAGTTGGGCGTGCTGTAGGCGTCGGATGCAGACGGGCGGGGGCCAGCGCCGCGCGACCGGAAGAACCTCAAGCAGCGCTTCGTGACAGAGTCCTGACGATGCATCGAACCGCCCTGATCGGCTTCGTCGTCGTCGCCGCGTGCGGTGCAAAGTCCCGTCAGCTCGAGATTGCAGCTGCTCGCGGCCGGCGAGGGCGATGACTATCTCGCGCGTGAACATCCATCGCTCGCGTCGGCTGATGGGAGAACTCTCGTGCTCAGTTACGCGCGGCCGCTCGGAAACTTCCGCGGCGAAGTCCGGCTCCTTCGCGTCACGTTGAAGTAGTGACAGCCCTTCGATGAAACAGCCGCTGTGGTCCTTGCTCGCGACTCGACGCAATTGAGTGCTATCTCGGCTCCGCGATGATCAACACAGTCGTCACCGGCATCACTGGGCGTATGGGTTCCACGCTCGTGCGGCTCGTTCGCGATGACGCGGACATGAAGCTCTCCGGCGCCACCGAGCGTGCCGGCTCTGGCGCCGTCGGTCTCGATGCCGGCCTTGCCACCAAGCTCGGCGCACTCGAAGTACCCGTCGTGGATTCACTCTCCCGCGCGCTCGACAAAGCCGCCGTCGTGATCGACTTCACCTCAGCGGAAGCATCGTTGGAGCACGCACGAATCTGCGCGGAGAAGAATGTTCCTCTCGTCGTCGGGTCCACCGGCTTCTCTGCCGCGGCAAAGTACGAGATGGCGGTGTTCGGTCAGAAGATCCCGATCGTGATGGCGCCGAACATGTCCGTCGGCGTGAACCTGGTGATTCAGGTGGCAGGGCATCTGGCGAAGACGCTCGGCGAGGCGTTCGATGTGGAGATCGTCGAGACGCACCACAAGATGAAGAAGGACGCTCCCTCCGGCACCGCGCTTCGGCTCGCGGAGGAGATCGCTTCGACGACGAAGCGGTCCAGCAAGGACTTCGTGATGGAGCGCCACGGCCAGATCGGCGAACGCACCAGGAGCGAGATCGGCATTCAGACGCTGCGCGGTGGCGACGTCGTTGGCGAGCACACGGTCTATTTCTTCGGCGAAGGCGAACGCGTGGAGCTCACCCACCGAGCGACGAGCCGCGATCAATTCGGCCGGGGCGCGCTCCGTGCCGCGAAGTGGGTGGTCGGCAAGCCGCCTGGGGTCTACGACATGATGGACGTGCTCGGACTGAAGGCGCAGAAGCCATGAGGTACTGCCGCTACCGCCACGACGGCGCTCACTCATACGGCGTGATCGACGACTCGGACGTGATCACTCCGCTCACCGGCGCGCCGTGGGATCCGCAGCAGTTCTCAGGTGATCAGCTCGAGCTCGCGGAAGTGGAGCTGCTCACGCCCACGCTTCCCTCGAAGATCATCTGCATCGGCCAGAACTATCGGAAGCACGCCGAGGAGATGGGGAAGCCCATCCCACCCGAGCCGCTCATCTTCCTGAAGCCGCCCTCCGCGCTCAACGCGCACAAAAAGCCCATCGCCATGCCGCCCGTCAGCGAGGACGTGCAGCACGAGGCAGAGCTCGCGCTCATCATCGGTAAGACTCTGCGCCGGGCGACGGAGGAGCAGGCCGCGGCTGGAATCTTCGCGCTCGCGTGTTTCAACGACGTGACCGCCCGCGACATCCAGCGCCGCGAGATTCAGCACACGCGCGCGAAAGGCTTCGACACGTTCGCCTGCTACGGCCCGTGGATGATCCCCACGGCTGATCTTTCGCCCGCGGATCTGCGCGTCATCTGCCGGGTGAACGGCGAGGTTCGGCAGGACGGGCGGACGTCGGACATGATCTTCGATCCCGCTCGGCTGGTGTCCTTCATCTCGCAGGGGATGACGCTGTTCCCGGGAGACGTGATCAGCACCGGAACGCCTTCCGGGGTGGGCAAGCTTGCTTCTGGGGATACGGTCGAGATTGAGATCGAGGGAATCGGAACCCTGATCAATCCGGTTCTGTCTGGCGCGTGAACGACATCGTCTACATCGGCCTCGGATCAAATGAAGGCGACCGTGAAGGTCATCTGCTCTCGGCGTTGAAGATGCTGTCGCGCATCGACGCGGTTTCGGTGCTCGGCTGCTCGTCGCTCTACGAGAGCGCGCCGGTCGGTCCTCCGCAGCCCCGCTATCTGAACGCGGTCGTCGCGCTGGAGTGCGACCTCCCGCCTGGCCGCCTGCTCACCATCCTCAAGCACATCGAGAAGGATGGCGGCCGCAAGCAGAACGAGATGCGCTGGGGCCCACGTCCCATCGACCTCGACATCCTGCTCTGGGGCGTCGAGGTGATCGCGGACGCGAACCTCCAGGTTCCGCATCTGGAATTGCACAAGCGCCGCTTCGCGTTGGAGCCGCTGGCCGAGCTCGCGCCGGACGCATTGCATCCACTTCTTGGAACCACCGCCGCCGAGCTGCTTTCAAAGCTTCCTCGGCAGGACGTGGTGCGCTACCAATCGTCGGATTGGCCGGAGCAGCAAGCTACCGGCACCGACGATCCATGATCCTTCCCGCTCTCGCGCTCTCACTGTTCGCGCAGCTCCCGCCGAACCACCCGAACGTGGACGGCAAGCTCCCGCCGAACCATCCGCAGCTTGGCGCGCAGGAGCAGGGGCAACTTCCGCCGAACCATCCGAAGCTGGGCGCTGACCAGCAGCAGAGCGATCAGCTTCCGGAGCAACATCCTCCCGTCGCGCTCGGCGCGCCTTCGGTCGAGGAGCTCCTCACGCAGCTCGATGCGGCGGGCGATCTGAAGAATCGCGACAAGCCGTTCGAGGTCGCTGCCGGAATCGCGAAGCTCTACTACGCCGCGTCCCGTCGCCCCGAAGCGCTGGAGTTTTTCCGGCAGGCGGATGCGAAGGCCGAGGAGGCTCGGAAGACGTACGTCGAGCTTCGCAAGCGCGCGTTCGCCACGAAGACTCCGCCGGCATCGGCTTGCGAGGAGTCGCCGAAGTCTCTGGACGACGCGGTCAAGCGCAGCAAGGAGCTCAGCAAGGGCAACCTCTCGCTGGCCGTCGCGTGTCTGCGCAAGGCGCTGGATCCGGTGCTCGAGGGCGAGACGATGATGGGCCACACGCTCTTCGTGCAGGGAGATCCGGCCGGCGCGCTCTCCGCGTATCGCCGAGTGCTGGAGATCTCCGACGCGCACGACGAGGCGCTGTTCGGTGAAGGCGTGCTCCTGCTCGAGACGAAGGGCGATGATGCGAAGTCGCTCGCTCAGGCGAAGACGGATTTTGATCGCTACGTGCAGCTGTATCCGTCCGGGGCGAGGGTGGATCGCGCTCGATCGTTGTCCGCGCGCGTTCTGGCGGCGAGCAATGCGGGTGGATTGTCGAAGCTGTCTCCGCAACCGCCGGTGATGGCCGCGCAGAACAACCTGGGCCCGCCGCCGCTCTCTCGCGAGCAGATGGAAGCCGCGCAGAACATTCCGAAGACGCCGGAGATGGAAGCCGCGTTCGGCAAGGTGATGGACGAGGCCGAGGAGCATCTCGCGAAGGGCGAGTTTCAGCAGGCGCTCGATTCGTACAAGCAGGTGATGCCGTCGATGCCGAACAACCCGAGGGCTCAGGCAGGGATGGCGTGGTCGCTGATTGGCCTCAACAAGCAGCCGATGGCGGATCGCGTCTGGGGCGTCGCGGTGGGGACTTCACCCGCGGCGATTGATCAGCTCGGAGACGTGCTCGCGAAGAAGGGCGATTCCGCCGGCGCGAAGAAGCTCTGGGCGAAGTTGAAGGAGACCGCTCCGGATTACGCCTCGTCGAGCGGGCTCGCGAAGAAGATCGAGTAGCGCGCCGAGTCCGTGCGCGATGCGTGAGTTGTTCGGAGCCCGCAGTCATTGCGCTGGCAGGCTGTCCCCGCACTTCGTCGCGCCGCACGAGGTCCCCAGGCATCATCCGTCCACGCACCGCTGCCCGTCAGCGAGCTCACGCCTTTGCACATGTCCGGCGCCACGAAGTCGGGCGTCTGCGTGCAGCCCGTGAGCAGGACGCAGGCGAAGCAAATCGACGCGGAACGTACCGCGCGGTGGTCTGCGCCTCCGCTGCTCGCCGTTAACGGCTTAGGTGCGACGGCTTGCGGATTGAACGATATTGCTGTCTATGGCTCGTGCGTGAATGTCAGACCCGCGTGCTAATCAAGGGCGCATGTCCACGCTCTCGACGCTCTCGACCGCTGAACTGCTGGCCCACCTTGCGACGCTCGCCTCGCGGGATCGCGTCAACACGGTCGACATCCTTCTGTCGCTCATTGAGGTCGAGACGCGACAGTTCCACAAAGAGCTGAACTATTCGTCGCCCTGGGCCTACTGCACCGGCCACCTTCACTGGACGAACGGCACCACCGGCCGCAACTTCGCCGCCGCCCGGCTCCTCCGACGCTTTCCTGCCGCCGCTGATTACCTCCGCGATGGCCGGCTCAACTGCGCCACCTTCCTCGCTCTCAAGGACGTGCTCACGCAGGAAAATCACCGCGACCTTCTCAACCGTGCCACCCATCTCGCGGAGGAGAAGGTCCTCGAGCTTGTCGTCGCCATCGCGCCGAAGCCCGTCCCCACCGAGTCCCTCCGCAGACTTCCCAACCGCTCACCCCACCGCGCCGTCTTCGATTCGACCGCGAGCACCACGCCCGCCATCGCCATCACGTCGACGACCTCACCCCGCGTCGAATCGCAGGCGCCCGCCTCGACATCCACCGTCGCGCAACCTCCAACCCCGCCAAGCCTCGAATTCACCTTCGAGCAGCCCCCATCGAAACCGTTCCGCTCGAACGCCCAGCTCGAGCCGCTCCAGAAAGACGTCTGGCTCCTCAAGGTGCCGATCGACGCCGCCGCCAAAGCGAACCTTGAAGAGGTTCAGTCCTTGCTCAGCCACGCCATGCCTCGCGCTTCACTGGGGGACGTTCTGCTGGAGTGCGTCCGCCGCACCCGCGCCGCCGCCGAAAGCCAGAAATACGGAACCCTCGCGCGCCGCAATAAATCGACGACCCGGAGCGGGCCGTCGAAACCTCACGCCGCGAGCAAGCTCGCTCCACCGATCGCCGATGGGGTGACCGTCACTGCCATTTCAGGAGTGAACCCGTCCGCGAGCGGTGGTGAGGAGTCACGCAACGCCCTGGCTCGGCCGTCCTCTACTCCGATCCTGGGAGCGAACGGCTGCGCGGGCAGCAAGGCGTCCCTTGAGGCCGGGACGCTCGTCTCGGGAGCTGACCCGGAGACCGCTACTCCCATTCTGGGAGTGAACGGCTGCGCGCAAAGTGAGTCGTCCCTCGATGCCGGGACGATCGTCTCGGCAGCTGACCCGCGGGCCGCTACTCCCATTCTGGGAGTGAACGCGGGAGCCGCGCCGATCGCTCATCCCATTTCGGGCGTGCAGCAGGCGCGGAACCGACATCGAGCGGGCCTTCGTCCGCCACGGCGCCCCTCCCGATCGGTGAAACGAGCGGTCGCCGAGCGAGACGGCCATTGCTGTGCGTTCGTCTTCGCCAACGGTCAGCGATGCGGTTCGAAGTACCAGCTCGAGTTCGATCACTGGCGGGCCTATGCGCTCGGCGGTGAGCCCTCCGTCGAGAACGTGAGAATGCTCTGCAAGGCTCACAACCTGCAGTGCGCTATCGAGCTGTTCGGCGAGGAGTTCATGGCCAGGTTCATCCGGCCAACCTCCGCTTCATCGGCGATGGCGCTTCGCTCCGCTCAGGCTCAGACGAACCGCGCCGCGAGCAGATCCTGCACGTCCAGCAGCCCCACCGGCCTGCCTTCCGCATCCACCACCGGCAGCTGATCCAGCTTCGACTCGCGCATGATCGTCGCCGCCTCGAGCACCAGCTCCTCGGGAGACACGAAGCGCGGGTGCCGGTACATCACGTCCTTCACCGGGACATCGAAGCGCGGCGTTCCCTTCTCCACGAGCCGGCGCAGATCTCCGTCGGTGAAGATCCCGACCATCTTCCCGCTCTTGTCGGTGACCAGCGTCGCGCCCGGCCGCCCCGGCGTTCGAGTCATCACCGCGACCGCTTCGGACAGCTTCGCAGTATCGCGAACCAGCGGATTCGCCTCGCCGCTGCGCATCACTTCGTACACGCGCATCACCGAACGCCCGAGCTTGCCGCCCGGATGAAAGACCGCGTACTCGTCCGGCGTGAACTGGCGCACGTGCGTGAGCGTCATCGCCAGCGCGTCCGACAACGCGTGCAGCGCCGCTGACGACGCAGTGGGCACGAGCCCCATCGGACACGCTTCGTCGATGCGCCCGATGTCGAGCACCACATCCGAGGCCTTCGCCAGAGCGCTCTGCGGATCTCCGGTCAGCGAGACGACCTTCGCTCCAATGCGGCGCAGCGCAGGCAGCAGCCGGAGGATCTCCTCGGTCGCGCCCGAGTTGCTCAGCGCCACGACCACGTCCTCCTTCGCCACTCGTCCCAGATCGCCATGCACCGCCTCAGCGGGGTGCAGGTAGAACGACTTCACTCCCGTCGATGCCAGCGTCGCGGACAGCTTCTGGGCAATGAAGCCGGGCTTTCCGATGCCGGTGACGACGATGTGCCCCGCGCAACTCCGAAGCAGCTCCACGGCCTGCGCGAAGTTTCCGTTCAACCGGTGCGTGACGGACAGAATCGCCCGCGCCTCGGCCTCGAGCACCGAGCGGCCATAGCGGAGCTCGTCTCCCTCGGAAGCCGGCCGGGAAGGACTTCTGCGTCGAACGACTTCTTTGGAAGCGCGTGCCATGGACCTTGGCGCGCTTTTACACCTCTTCCGCGGCTCGGGTCGTGCCACCATGCGCCGAGCGTCTTACCACCGTCGGCCGCCCGGCCGCTCCCTCCCCTCTGGAGCAATCAAATGAAGTTCTTC
>JBJMQN010000352.1:0-3113 GCA_045802665.1 Myxococcaceae bacterium
GCGTCGAAGTCGCGGACCCCGCCCTTGCACAGCGTGAGACGCGAGACAGGTATCTGCTGCGATCACTCGCCGAGGAGGCAATCACCTCGAGCCAACTCGAAGGGGCTTCAACCACTCGCAAGGTTGCGAAGGAGATGCTCCTCACGGGGCGAGCGCCGAGAACCAAAGACGAGCGCATGATCGCCAACAACTTCCGCGGGATGGAATTCGTGCGGACGCAAGTGGACGAGCCCATCACCCGCGCTGGCCTTCTGCGACTGCACGAGATCCTGACTGAGGGAACGCTCGAGGAAGCTGACGTGGGCCGCTTCCGTCGAGCCGATGAGCTGGTGAACGTGGTCGATCATGCGGACGGCTCGGTCCTTCACATGCCACCGTCCGCCGAACAGCTTCCGCAACGACTGGACGCCCTGCTCGCTTTCGCGAATGGCGGAGACGAAGCGCCCTTCGTGCACCCCATCATTCGGGCCATCACCGTGCATTTCGGGCTCGCGTATGAGCACCCCTTTGTAGACGGCAACGGGCGCACCGCACGCGCGCTCTTCTATTGGAGCATGCTGCGAAGCGGATACTGGATGGCGGAGTTCCTCTCCATTTCCCGCGTGCTCAAGAAGGCGCCCGCGCAATACAGCAGGGCGTTTTTGCTCACCGAAACGGACGACGGGGACCTCACATACTTTCTCCTCCACCAGCTCTCCGTGCTTCAGACCGCGATCAAGGATCTGCACAGCTATCTGGCGCGCAAGGCGGAGCAGTTGAAGGAGGCCGACGCGCTGATCTCCTCCGAGAGCGGATTCAACCATCGCCAGCGGACGCTGCTGGCGGACGCAGTGCGACACCCGTCCGCGCGATACACGATCGAGGCCTACCGTCGCCAATACGGGGTCGTTTATCAGACCGCTCGTGCCGATCTGCTCGGGCTCGCGGAGGCGGGCTTGCTCAAGAAGATTCAGATCGGGAAAGCGTTTCACTTCGAGGTGATCCCGGAGCTCGAACGCACTCTGAAGCGGAGGCGTTGAGGTGCCTCCAGCCGAGTACGTTCCTTTACACGACTCCAGCGACCGGGCAGCCTTTCCGCCGCCGCACGTACAGCCGGAACGCTCCGGCGCCGGAGGCCATTGTTGCTGAACATGAACGCCCGCGCAGCTCTCCTCGCGGCCACCCTGCTCTTGCCGGCCATCTCGGCGGCCGAGGGAAAGACCAAGCTCGTCTTTCTATCGATCAAACCTCTCGCCGGCTTCTCCGCCGACACGGCGCAGACCATCAGCGGGTTCATGCAGTCCGAGATCAGCAAGCTCGGCATTTACGACGTCATCGGCTCCTCCGAGGTCCAGACGATGATTGGGCTCGAGCGTCAGAAGGAGCTTCTGGGCTGCTCCGACGATGCCGCGTCGACGTGCATGGCGGAGATCGCGAACGCGCTGGATGCGGACCGATCCCTGTCGGGGGACATCTCGCGCGTGGGCGACGCGTTCCTGCTCAACGTCTCGTTCCTCGACATCCGGTCCAACCACGTCATCGCCCGGGTGGGAAAGAAGGTCGTCGCCGCCCCGGATGATCTCGAGCCGTTGTTCGAAGAGGCGCGCATCACCCTCTACGAGCTGGTCAATCAGGACCCGGCGCGCGCGAAGGAGAAGCCCCTCGCACCCGAGCGCGGATTCGCCGGCGTGATGGCGGGCGTCCGCGGAGATGCGGACGTGCTCGGCGCCGGGGTGCTGCCGGGGATCACCGCGGAGCTCTCCGGCAAGCGCTTCGGAGGCGCGATCACGGTCCTCGCGCGCAACCTGCCCGGCGTGCGGCTCGAAGGCCGGTTTTTTCCGTTCGAGCTCGGACGGGTGCGGCCGTTCGTGGCGTTGGGCTCAACCGCGTTCAACACCGGCATCGCCGCGCGAGGTGCGGTAGGCGCGGAGCTCAGGTTTGGAAACCTGCGGGTCTTCGGCGACGTCGCGTTCGAGAGGTTTCTCAATGCCGAGCCGGACCGGTTCGAGAACTCCGCCCTGGTGGGACTAGGCCTGGGCTGGCTTCTGTGAGCGCCTTCGCCGGCGAACGGCGAGGAGCAGACTCCAGAGCACCGGCGCGAATCCAACGGCGCCTCCGGCGGAGCTGCAGCCGAAGCTGTACTCGGAGCGCTTTTTCTTCGCTTCGGCGAGCTTCGCCCGGCACTCGTCGGTGGTGCAGGTAACGCTCAGGTTGAAGGTGCACGGCGTTGATCTGTGTCCGCCGGAGTTGACGGCGGTCACGCTCACCGCTGTCGTGCTCTCGGGCGCGAAGGTGTCGCCGGGCGGCGGATCGTATTCGAACTGGAGCTGCGTGCCGTCCACCGCGTCGAACCCGGACACCGCCTCCGGCGGGTAGCTCGTGACCTTCAACCCGTTCGAGTCCGTGGGCTCGCGTACGACGGAGTCGAGACAGGTCACGGTCGGGGTCGCGCCGCTCTCGAGTCGCACGTCGAAGGCGCAAGTCGCGGTGTTCCCCGCGTGATCCGTGGCGGTGACATTCACGGTGCCACCGGGCGAGAGGAAGGGCTGGCCGCGAGGAGGCGCGTAGGTGACCGCGGGAGACGGATCGAGCGCGTCGCTCACCACCGCATCCGGGTAGGCGACCAGCGTGCTGGCGGTGGTGGTCTCTTGCGTGATGTTGCCCGGACAGCTGAGGGACGGCGGCGTCGCATCGCGGCGCACCGTCACGTTCGCATTCGTGAAGCCACCTTCGGAGGCCGCGCCGCACTCGAAGAGCTGGCCCGGCGTATCGGTCGTCACCGTGCCGCCGTCACACCCGATGGTGCGCGTGATGGCCGATTCGGGATCGGTAATCGTGAACGACACCGGGACGTCGCCGTTGAACCAGCCGCTCGTGTCCGCGGGGGAGACGGTGATCAGAGGCGGCGTCGGATCCACGCGGAGGACCCACGGCTCGTCACCGTGCGACACCGTCGTGACCTGAAAGTAGAGCAGATCATCAATGACCCGGAAGCGTCTCGGCGTGCTCGCGGCCGGACCGGGTTCGAGGTCGCCGATCGCGCGCGTGCCTTCGATCGTTCCGTCGGTGCGCCACGGCTCCGCGCCGCTCACGCCGTCATCCGCGGAGAAGTAGACCAGGCCTCCAGCGGCAGC
>JBJMQN010000353.1:0-7366 GCA_045802665.1 Myxococcaceae bacterium
GTAAACGCCGGTTACGCATCGGTTGCGACGGCGGCTGTCACCCGGGCGTTTCGCAACAATCCCCGGTGAATTCGCGACTTTGGACGAGGTGGGCGATACCTCCCGCCCCGCGTTCCAGCCCGTCTCCGTGGCATTGATCCTGAAGTCTCCCCGGGTCCGTTCTGGAATCACGAAGGATCTGAGGCCCCGCATGAACCGCATCTCTGCCGCTCTCGTCGCCGTCGCCGCCCTTGCCCTCGCCGGCTGTGGCGTCGAAGCCCCCGCCGAGCAGCCCGCCGCGCCTAAGTCCGAGGCGAAGCAGTCGCCGCTGGAAGGCTCCTTCGAGCGCGCCGCGCACGACTACCAGGTCCCGGTCGCGCTGCTGAAGTCCATCGCCTACGTCGAGACGCGCGTTCGCCAGCAGAGCGAGCCTTCGGCGATGGGCGGCTACGGCGTGATGCAGCTGGTCGAGCGCGCGGACTGGAACACGCTCCAGCGCGCCGCCGAGCTCACCGGCGTGGATGCGGCGCGGTTGAAGATTGATCCCGACGCGAACATCCGCGGCGCGGCGGCGGTGCTGCGCGACCTCGCCGATCAGTCGTTCCAGAACTACGCGGACCTGAACCCGACGGATCCGGCGGACTTCTTCCACGCGATTTCGCTCTACGCCGGCATGACCGAGGCGAAGCTCGCGCAGGACTACGCCGAGCAGGTCTTCGTCACCGCCGAGTCCGGCTTCACCGTCGAGACCCCGAACGGGATCGTCTCGCAGCAGCCGTACTCGACGACGTTCCGCCGCCACCTGCCGCAGATCACCAGCCGGCAGGACGCGCTGAAGGAGTATCCGGGCGCGTACACGTGGGCGGCCTCGCCGAACTACACCTCGGGCCACGGCGCGTACACGTACGTGCTGATCCACACGACGCAGGGCAGCTACGCGGGCACGGTGAGCTGGTTCAAGAACACCGCGTCGCAGGTGTCCGCGCACTACGTGGTGCGTTCGTCCGACGGGCAGATCACCCAGATGGTCGAGCACGCGAACACCGCGTGGCACGCGCAGTGTTACAACTCGAAGTCGATCGGTATCGAGCACGAAGGGTACGTGAACGATCCGGCCACCTGGTACACGGATGCGATGTACGGCGAGTCCGCGAAGCTGACCCGCTGGATCGCTGATCGCCACGGCATCCCGAAGGACCGCAGCCACATCATCGGTCACTACGAAGTGGCGCCGTCCTGCAACACCGGCGGCCACACGGATCCGGGCAGCGGCTGGAACTGGTCCAAGTACATGGGCCTCGTCGTGGGCAGCACCCCGACGACGACGACCGGCAAGCTGACCGGCGCGATCTACCAGGCGGGCGACTCCAACAACCGCGTGAGCGGCGCGGTGGTGACGGTGAACGGCCAGTCGGTGACGACGGGTGCGGACGGCCTGTACGCCTTCACGCTGCAGCCGGGCACGTACACGGCGACGGTGACCAAGAGCGGCTACGGCAGCAACAGCGTGAGCCGCACGGTGACCGCGGGCGCGACGATCTGGGGCTCGATGGAGATCAACGCCCAGACCGCGGCGGGCACGGTGAAGGGGAAGATCTACGAGTACAACGCGGGCAATCCGTCCGACACCAGCGTGGCGCTCAGCGGCGCTGTGGTGACGTGCAATGGCCAGAGCCAGACCACGGCGGCGGACGGCATGTACAGCTTCAGCCTCCCGCCCGGCACGTACACGGTGAACGTGAGCAAGGCCGGCTACCAGTCGAACTCGGTGAGCCGTCAGGTGACTTCCGGCGGGACGATCTGGGGCTCGATGGGGCTTCAGTCCACGTCGGCGGCCGATACGCAGGCGCCGCAGGTGGCGATCTCCTTCCCCGCTCGCGACAGCAGCATGGACATCGCGGTGGTGACGCTGACCGGTACGGCGTCCGACAACGCGGGCGCGATCTCGGAGGTGAAGCTCTCCATCAACGGCGGCACCGAGGCGACGGTCGCGGTGAGCAACGGCGCGTTCAGCCAGCAGATCAAGCTCGCTCCGGGCGCGAACACGATTGCAGTGAAGGCGACGGACGCGGCGGGCAACGTGGGGACCGACACGTCCACCGCGACGTTCAACGCGGGCATCTCGGGCTTCGTGTTCCAGGGCGGCGACGAGTCCGCTCGGATTCCGGATGCGACGATCACGCTGGTGAATCCGGCGGATGGTTCCACCGCGGCGACCGCGCAGTCTTCAGCGGACGGCAGCTTCGCGCTGAACGTGAGCAAGGTCGGGATGGACTACAAGCTCGTCGTGCGCGCGAACGGGTTCTTGACCGACGCGGAGACGGTGACGGTGCCGGATGACGCGCGGCTGTCGATGAAGTTCCCGCTGACGCCGGGCCAGGATCCGCAGCCGACCGACGTGGGCATCGAGTTCACGCAGCCCACCGACAACTCCATCGTCACCAGCGAGCAGCTCACGATCTACGGAAACGTGAAGGGCGTGCAGGCGACGACGGTGAACGTGAACGGCGCTCCGGCGGACCTGTTCGACGGAGGCGGCTTCACGGCGACGGTTGCGCTGCAGATGGGCGACAACGAGATCAGCGTCGTGGCTCGCGGCATCCACGATGAGGAGATCACCGGAATTCTCCACGTGAAGCGCGTGGAGCCGGGCACGATTCCGCAGGGCGACGGGAAGAACGAGGCGGTGGGCAAGACCGGGTGCGCCGCGGTGCCGGGCGATCTCGCGTTCGCGCTCCTGCTGCTCGCGCCGGCGCTTCGTCGGATCCGCCGGAAGTAAGCGCAGTTCCTGGTTGCTGACGACGCCTCGGCCAACGCGCCGGGGCGTTTTTGCGTCGAGACTTCCCGCGCTCGGGGCTGAACTCGGAGCTACCCGCCGACCTTCGTGTACCCCTCCGGCACCGCCGGCGTGAACTGATCATTCGGCAGCGAGTTGTTGAGCTCAATCTGCGTGAGCTCGCTCGTGCCGATCTGCGCGCCGTTCGCCCACTGGCTGAGCTTCTTCGGGACGCAGAGCTTGAGCTTCTCGTCGCACTGCTCGTCGTCCACGCGAACCTCCGAGCTCTGCCCGCCGACTTCCGACTTCTTCGAGAGAAAATCCATCGACGGGTAGCGGAAGACGTAGGTGACCTTCGCGCTGCCGGACTCGTCCTTCGCTTCTTCCGAGACCTCCACCGCCTCTGCTGCTTTCGGGTGGGTGACCTTCTTCGCGGTGACGCCTTCTTTGACGAGCAGCGGCGCTCGGAAGCCCTCCGGCGCGAACGGGGCGAAGGTCTTGTTGAGCAGGAGCGCGTTCTGCTCGGGCGGGCCGGCGAGCTTCAGCACGCCGAACTTCTTGTCCGCGCCGGTGATCTGAAACAGCGACTCACCGTCGAACGCGTACGTCACGTTCGCGGGCCTGGTGATGACGCCGCGCATCTTGTTGGGCGACCGGTAGAAGAAGTCGAATTGCGCGACGTTCTCGCCTTCCTTCACCGTCGTGGCGAGGTGGTAGCTGGAGAGCTTCCGGTCACGATCGTTCAGGCGGCTCTTCACCTCCGAGAGCAGATCGGCGGATGGCGCGCTCTGCTCCTTCTTGCAGCCAGCGAGGGCGAGTGACGCGAGGACGGGGACAGCGAGCAGCTTGCGCATGGAAATGAAAGGCCCTCCAACCGATGTGGTGGAGGGCCTGTGCCCGATCGAAGCGGCGGAACGCCGCCTCCACAGCGTCCCCAGGGCTCGGGGACTTGTAAACTACAGCAGCGTCTTCGGACTACTTAACCGCGACGCCCACCGCCATCGCGGGCGGGAAGGAGATGATGCCGCCGGCGAGCGCGAAGATGCCGTGGCGCGGAACCTGGAACGCCTGCTTCAGGTCCACCTTGGACGCGCCCATCGCCTTCGCTTCCGCGACGAGGAGCTTGTTCACGACGGTGTCGAGGTCGGACTGAACGATCTCGACGATGTGGAAGATCGCCGTGATGCCGAGCGAGGTCGCCTGGATCACCGCAACGGCTTCGCCGTTCGCCGCAATCTCAGAGCTCGCCACGGTGGCGGTCTCGACGCTGGTGCAAGCGGCGAGGCTGAGCGCCGCAATGACTGCAACAAGAGCCTTCTTCATGTGTGATCCCTCCGGTGAAATTTAACGTTCTGCTGAAAGCCGGGCAGAGAACCGAACGGTTGCTGAACTGCCCCCCTCGAGCGGGGTGGGTCATAAGACCCAGATCAGGGTAGGTCAAGAAGAGTCTCAGCAGTGTCGCGGGGTTGAACGTGTCTCGGGACCACGAACCGACACGATCGTCGCCGCGTTGAAACCGCGCCCCGCCGCTGATACCCGTCTCGTCGCTCGCCCGATGCGCCTCCTCGCTCTGAATTCAGCTGACAGGCCATGGCGCCACGCGGCGCTGCTCGGGCTCACGCTCGTCTCGACGTACTGGACGTATTTTCACGGCGCGTTCGGGAGCGTCGGCGCGCCTGTCTCGGACGGCATCGCGTTCACGCTCGCGCTGGTGGCGATCCTCGGCTCGCACGAGATGGGGCACTACCTGCTCGCGCGCTACCACCGGGTGGACGCGACGCTCCCGTTCTTCATCCCCGCGCCGCTGATGGGACCGGGGACGCTGGGCGCGGTGATTCGGATCCGGGAGCGAATCCCGAATCGCAACGCGCTGGTGGACATCGGCGCAGCGGGGCCGCTCGCGGGGTTGGCGGTGGCGATCCCGGTTCTCTTCGCGGGCTATCTCCGGGCGAACGTCGTCGACACGCCGCTGCTTCCGTCCAGCTACCCGGAGAGCTGGTCGTTGATCGGCGTCATCAAGCTCGGCTGGTCGTACTTCCATTCTTCGGGCGCGGACGCAGTGCCAGCGCACGTGTTCACGGTGTTCGGCGACAACCTGCTCACGCTCGCGATTCAACGGCTGTGCGTGGGGCCGCTCACCGAGACGCAGACGGTGCTCGCGGGGCCGCTCATCATGGCGGGGTGGTTCGGGCTGCTGGTGACGATGCTCAACCTCATCCCCATCGGTCAGCTCGACGGAGGCCACCTCACCTACGCGCTGTTCGGTGAGAAGGCGCGCTACATCGGGATGGCGATGTCCGTGGGTCTCGTCTACCTCACGCTCTTTCACAGCGTGTCGTGGCTGCTCTGGCTGGTCATCACCGCGTTCGTGATTCGCTACCGTCATCCAGCGGTGGTGGTGGAGGAGGTTCCGCTCAGTCGAAGCCGCCGCGTGATCTGCTATCTCTGCTTCGCGTTCTTCGTGCTCTGCGTGATGCCACTGCCCATCCGGATGGTGACCGTGCCGTGAAGGTCCTCTGCGTCAGCTGCGACCGGCTCGCCGAGATGGGGAGCTACCGCGTGGATGCGGGCGTGCTGGTGATCACCTGCGCGCGCTGCGGCGCCGAGATGCGAGCGGTGGACGCGCCCGCGCAATCCGTCCACGCCGCGATGGAACCTGGCGCCGGCATGGCGTCACCGTCCCCGAAGCTCGTGGTCCTGCGCCGGGTGGAGGACGATCCCGCTCAGCAGGCCGCCATCGCCGCGAACGTCGCCGATCCGTTCACCGCGCCCGAAGGCCGCTGCCCCAAGTGCATCGCGCCCAAGCGCCCTGACGCGAGCACCTGTCATCAGTGCGGCCTCACCTTCGTGAACTTCGTGCCGTCGGAAGTGAAGCCGCCCGCGCCGATCGACAAGCTGTGGCGGGACCTGCTCAGCAAGTGGGACGACTCGCAGGCGCACGACCGGATCATCGCCGCGGCGGTGAGTCAGTCCGCGCTCCCGTCGATCGGCCGCCTCTATCAAATCCGCTGCGCCGTCTCGCCGGACGATCCGCAGGCCAGGCGGGGGCGAGATGAGGTGGTGCGGCTCGCGATGGCCTCCGCTTCCGCGAGCGCGCTGATTCAGACGCCGGCGATGGGCGCTCGGCGGGGCGCGAAGTTCGCGCTGATCATGGGTGCGGTGTTCGTCTTCGTGATGATCTTCAGCCTGCTCTTGCGGCAGCTCTTCAGAGTCGGCGGCTGATCAATGGGCGAGCCCAGAAGGGTTGAAGCGCTGCTCAGCGTCGATTCGGTGCTGGGGCCGGGCGGGGCGATCTCCGCGGCGCTGGAGCGCTACGAGCACCGGCCGGAGCAGCTCCGCGTCGCGCACGAGGTGGAGCGCGCCTTCGATCGTCGCGAGCTGCTCCTCGCTGAAGCCGGGACGGGCACGGGAAAGACGCTCGCGTATCTGTTGCCGGCGATTCTGTCGGGTCGCAAGACGGTGGTGAGCACCGCGACGAAGACGCTTCAAGAGCAGGTCTTCTTCAAGGACGTGCCGCTGCTGCGCGATCGCGTCGGCCTGCAGTTCAACGCCGCGCTCTTGAAAGGCCGGAGCAACTACCTCTGCCTGCAGCGCTTCGAGCAGTTCGGCAACGCGCCCGAGTTCGCTTCGAAAGAAGAGGCCGCGCTCTGGCCCATGCTGAAGAGCTGGGCGCTGAAGACGGACACCGGCGACCGGGCCGAGCTGGAGCTGCCCGACAACTTCTCCGCCTGGCATGAGCTCTCCACGACCTCGGAGACCTGTCTCGGCCAGAAGTGTCCGCTCTACGAGCCGTGCTTCGTCACCCGGGCGCGAAGGACCGCTGAAGACGCCGACGTGCTCGTCGTGAACCATCACCTCTTCTTCGCGGACCTCGCGCTCAAAGGCCGAGGCACGAGGGCCAGCGAAGGCGTCATCCCGCGCTACGAGGCGGTCATCTTCGACGAGGCGCATGCGCTCGAAGACGTGGCCGCCGAATATTTCGGAGCGTCCGTCTCCAACTTCCGGTTCGAAGATCTCGTCCGCGATTGTCTGAAAGCGCTGGAGACCACGTCCGAACGCGGCGGGATGCTCTCCGCCATTGCGCTGCAGCTGCGAGGGCGCGCTGAGCTCTTCTTCAAGTCCGCCGCGCAGAGGCTGAGGCTCGGCTATTCGAGCAGCGAAGCCACCGCGTCGCTCACCGCCGAAAGCCTCGCGGGACTGGGAGCGCAGGCGGACGAGCTCGTGCACACGCTGCAGGCGATCAGCGCCTTCGCCTCCGGAGCCGAGGAGCCCGAAGTCCTCGCCGTGGGCCGCCGAGCGACCGAAGTCGCCAACGATTTCGACTTCATCCGCACGGCGGATTCGCTGGACCACGTCTTCTGGGCAGAGGCACGAGGGCGCGGACTGTTCCTGCGAGCCGCGCCAATCGAGATCGCGAAGGAGCTCCGAGGCCGCCTCTACAGCGCGGTGGACACCGTCATCTTCACCTCCGCGACGCTGACCGCCGACGGCCGCTTCGACTTCTTCGCGAAGCGGATGGGTCTTCGCGGGGAACCGGACGAAGACACCAGCGCGGTGCGGGAAGTCCGCGTCGACAGCCCGTTCGATTTTCCGAAGCAGGCCGCGCTCTAC
>JBJMQN010000354.1:0-10973 GCA_045802665.1 Myxococcaceae bacterium
AAAGCGGAGGAGAGATCATCTCGCCGCTGTCCGAGATCGACGTGCTCGCGATCGACGAGCTGGGCAAGGGTCGCGGCAGCCAGTTCGAGCAGGAGACGTTGGATGAGCTCATCGCGCGCCGCTACAACGCGGGGCGCACGACGCTCTTCGGCACGAACTACTCGCTCGCCGAGCCGGTGGAACGGAGCCAGGAGGGCGGCTATCGCGACACGCAGAAGTCGCTCGCGCAGGCGTCGAAGGAGTCGTTCTTCCTGAAAGACCGCGTGGGAGATCGCACGTACTCGCGGCTGCTGGAGATGTGCGAGTTCGTGGAGCTGCCGAGGGAGACGCCGGATCATCGGCGAGTGCTCGCGGATCATTCGCGTACCGCGCGGCCCTAGTCTGCGCGCCGCACCCGCCGGTGCACCCACTTCGGTTCGGCGCGCTCCCATCCGCTAGTCGAACTTGTACGCGACGCGAGCGGTACCGGCGAAGAACTGATCCACCGCGCCGCCGGCCACGTTCTGGTCGCCCGGCTCGGGGTGCAGCGCGAAGAAGAACCGCTGCAGGTCCGCGCCCACGCGCACCTCCCACTTCGGGAGGATCTCGTAGCCCACGAACACCGAGGCCTCGACGCCGGCGCCGGACAGCCGCGGGAAGAACTTCGCGCTGCCGAGCTCACCCGTGCCGAGCAGGTGCAGGTACGCCACGGTGGCGTTCAGCGAGAGCTGCTCGTTGATCACGTACCGCCCCGCCGCGCGGATCGAGACGAACTTGTACGAGACGTCCGGCACCATCGAGAGCACCGCGTCCTGCGTGTCCGCGACCGAGAACGCGCGCTGCCCGTAGCCCGCGCCGAGGACGACGCGGTGCTGGTCGAGCGGGATGCGGTAACGCGCGCCGACATCGAACTGATACGCCGACGTCCCGACGCGAGAGCCATCCTGCGCCGCAGACCCGATGCCGAACGCGGTCTCCGCCGCCACCGCCGCGCCGAGGTTCTTGAGCGGGCTCTCGTCGTCCGCGAGCTTCCCTGCGAACCACAGCGCATTCACGCCCACCGACGGACCCGAGGAGAGCTTGTAGGACGCGAGCGAACCCTGCAGCGGCTGGTTGTAGGTGAAGCTCCGGGTGAACGCGTGCACGCCGACGTCCGCGTCGAGCTCGCCGTACTCGGAGCCGCCCTCGCTGGCGCCGCGCACCACCGTCGAGACGCCGTTCTCGGAGTCGCTGCCGTGGACGTCCTCGCTGTCCTCGGAGCGCTTGGACTCGTTCTCGGCAGACTCCTCGGTCGCGCGCTCTTTCTTCTTCGAGGCGACGACGGGTCTGGCTTCCTCCTCGTCCGCTTTCGGGACGTCGATGACCTTGCCGGGCTTCTTGCTGGCGACGGCCGGAGCCTCTTCGTCGGAGTCGGATCCGCCGGACGCGGCGGCCTTCTTCATGTGCTTGCCGACGGTGGCCCAGAGCGAGAGCTCCAGCGGCTTCGTCTGCCCGTTCTTGATCTTCCAGGTCGAGCCGCCCACGCGCTCGCCGTCCGCGGTGTTCACCGAGACTTCGAGCTTCACCATCTTCTTCGGCAGCTTGCTGGTCTGACCGGAGACGAGGACCTGCGGGTGCCCCTTCATCGAGACGACCTCCACCTCTTCGCGCTTGCTGAGCGCTGACTTCACCGCCGCCTCGGCCTTCGAAGCGGACGGACCGGTGAACTTCTCGACGGCGACCTTCACCTTCGCGGAAGCGCTGCCCGCGAACAGGAAGACTGCGCCCATCGCCAGGACAACGTGCAACGACACGAATGACCGTTTCATTCTGCACCTCCGCTGGAAATGTGAGCCGCCCACTCGACGAGGCACTGCTGCTCAGTCGCGCTCAGGCTGGAACCCGAGGGCATCTGCACGCCGCATTGAGGGGACGGATGGATCTTTTCGATCAGGAAGCCGCCATCCGCGGTGACCAGCGTCTTGCCGGCGCAGCCCGCGGAGGGAATGTTCACGAGACGTTCAGGCGCGTTCGCAGAGGCGAGATCGAGCCCGCCTGACTGCGTGTTCGCGTCGTGGCAGCCCGCGTTGCCGCACTTGACGTTGATCAGCGCGGTTTTGACTTTGAGGTTTGCGGAGGGGCAGACGTAGCCGCCCGAGGAGCCCGCATCCGTGCCGCCGTCCAGGAAGCGCTCTGGGTTCTCCAGCGAGCCCGGGCATCCGAGCATGGCGATGGAGAGCGTGCAGAAGATGGGGGCAAGGTGGCGCACGACACCACCGCGTTGCAGCCGCCGATCCACCGCCTCCGCCGAGGCCTAACCTCGCGTGCGATCAGCGATTTTCAGATCTCAGGAAGGAAGAAAGACGCCGACTCGCGCCCACACGCCCTGCGCGCGCATGCTCCATTGTCACATCCACGCGCAGGTGGGCGAGTGTGGGCGGGTGATGCGAGGACGCGCGTGATCACGGGCGCGTGCGGGCGAACGTCGAGCGCGCAGGTGAAGGGTTACGGCCCGTGCACGCGCGGCGTCCCGCGAACGGGTCCCGGCGGGCACTCATTCGGCACACCGTGAGCGCCGCACACAAGTCCGTTCGAGCACTCGCCGCAGTTCATGGCACCCCCGCATCCGTCGGAGACCACGCCGCACTGGGCAAACCAGCACCGCCGAGCGAGGCATCGTGGAGCAGGAGGTGCGCTCGAATCCGCGGCGCTGGACGTCTGCTCGCTCCCGAGGTTCACCGGCAGCGCCTGTCCGCCGTCGACGCCGCCGCACCCGAAGAAGAACGCCACCACAGCCGACAAAGCCAACCAACGCACCATCCCGCCACCTCCCAACACCGGACACAGAGGTGCGGAGGCCGGGACTCAACGACAAGGGCCCGAGGTCGAATTCGGAATGTGGGATGTCGAGAACGCGCCAGAGCCCGTGATCCATGGAAACTGAACGATCGTTCAATTTCCCTGAGCGGCGACCGTGGTCTCCGCTTGCGGAACGTGGCTCGCGCAATCAGGCCGGCTGAACAACTCGGCGCGCTTCGCGAAGTCCTGGTTCGTTCTGCTCGCGTCATGTCCGAGGAGCTCGAGCGCGCGGTGCTCGGTGGCGGACGCGTCGCTGCATCGTCCTGCCGCCGCCATCGCGGAGGCGAGCGTGTCCACGATGTTCGCGTTCCACGGCTCCACCTCCACCGCGGTCTGCGCCATCCCGACCGCCTTCGCTCCCTCGCCGTGCGTGACCATGTCCCACGCGATCGCATTGAGCGCGCTCGCGTGACGCGGGTTGAGCTCCAGCACCTTCCGCAGCTCCCTCAGCGCCTCGTCGCGCGTCGGGCCCTGGGTCTTGAGCTGCTTCGCGAGCAGGAAGTGCGCCTGCGCCTCGTTCGGAAACTCCGCGGCCAGCGTGCGCGCGGATTGGAGCCGCGCATCCCGGCCGAGCGTGAGCTGAAACTGGAACTCTCGGGCTTCGAACACGTCGTGGCCAAGCTGGATGGCCTTCGTCGCGTCGTCCGCGACCTTCTCCGGAGAGCGAGGAAGGTCAGATTCCACCGCGTCCCAACCAAGCTCGAAGCGCGCGAGGTGTACCAGCGACGGCGGCAGCTCCTTCACCGTGATCGGCACCGGGCTCAGATTCACGTCGTAATGGAATGCGCTGTAGTGGCCGTCGCTCAGGTAGTCGTCGAGCTCCTTCTCCAGCTTCTGCGAATCTTTTCCGAAGATGGCCTCGAAGGAGCTGCGGGGATCTTCCGCGCGGCGGAGGTGATCAAACCAGGTGGCGAGCTCGGTGTAGTGGCGGTTCACGAGGAAGTGCACGAGCAGCCACGACGACGAATAGAAGGTGCCCTCGCGTTCAGCGTCCTCCTCTTTCCAGAGCGGACCGCTGAAGTCCCACAGCTCGCTCACCGGGAAGCGGTTGTGCATCGTGACGCCGTAGAGCGCGGAGGAGTCCTGCATGCCCACCGCGACCTGCGTTCCGTTCTTCTCCAGATGCGCGGTGGCGAGGTACTGCGCGAGGCCCTCGTTAAGCCACCGCGGCATCCGGAGCAGCGCGTGGTGCGCGACGTCATGGGTGAGCTCGTGGACGAGCACCGAACCCACTCGCCAACCCGCGGTGGTGAAGAAGTCCGGCCCCAGCACCATCCGCCGGGCGTACGAGTTCATATACGCGCGATCGGTGCTGCGCAGGTCGTCGATCTCGTCGCGGTCCCGGAAGTACAGAATCGTAAGCTTCGACGGGGCCTCGGCCTGACCGCCGCAGAAGTCGAACAGCACGCCGCGGAGCTGCTCCATCCGCTCCAGCGCCCCGCGCGCATCGTCGAGCTCCGCGTCCGTGCGCATCTCGAAGTGCGGTGAGGTGAGGACGTGCCACTCTGGGCCGCCGTGGAGCTTGCACTCCGCACGGTGAACACAACCCGTCACGGCGAAGACCGAGAGTGCGACGAAGATCATTCGCTGAACCCGGCTCATTCTTCGATCCCTCCGTCCGCGGACGGCGAGACCACCGCGGAGGTCATGATGTTGGTCTGGAGGATTCGCTCGCCCGCGTCGGTCAGTCCGCCGTCACACGGTGTCCAGCTGAGGCTGAGCTTGATGGGCATCTCGCGCGGGAGACCGTCCTGCTCGGCCGGTGTCACCTGCCAGCCGGCGATGGCTACGATCATGGCTCCCGCATCGAAGCCGCCCGTGCCGCGCGTGAGGTGACAGTCGCGCAGTCCGCCGTCCGTCTGCGCGAGACAGCGCACCGTTCCCGAGTAGGGCTCACACGTTGGACCGACGGGCACCGGAACGCGGTGTTCTTCCGGAACAGTCGCGCGGCGCCAGGTGTGAACCACGCCTGCGTCGTCTGCGAACAGACCCGGCGCTCCACGCTGTTTCTCCGCTGATTTTCCGCTCGCGCACGCCGCTTCGAAGACGGCGAACGCAACCGCCGCCGCGAGACACCACCGCACCGTTGTCATGAAATCGAAGTACTCAGGGTCGTTGAGGCGCGACGTCGCCCGACAGTCCGCGCTGCGCGGTCCACTACCAGAAATGACCGCGAAACAGGTGAGCCGCGATTGCGCGCCGTCGAGTCGATCACAGCGCGCGGTGCCTCGACACAAGCTCAGTGAGCAGCCGAGCTCATCGAGTGGAACTGCGGCGAGCGCGACCTACGCCGCCGAAGTCAGCGCCTGTTCCACCGCGCGCCTCGCCTGCACGCGCTCCCAGACGAACGCGGCGGAGAGGAACATCGCGCCGAGGCTGCACACGCCCAGCCAGCCCTGATGATCCCACGCGACCGCTGAGAGCGCGGAGCCGGCGGCGCCGCCCACGAAGTAGAGGATTTTGTAGATCGTGTTGAGGCGCGTCTGCGCGTCGGGGTGGATGCGGTAGAGCTCGGTCTGATTCGACACGGTCGCGGCCTGCGCTCCGAGATCCAGCAGCACGACGCCCACGACAAGCCCTGCCCAGAGCGTTCCGAAGAGCGCGAAGACGACGTACGCGGCGATCATCGTGACGATGCAGGCCTGCACGATGCGTCTCGCGCCGATGCGTTCGGCGTTGCGTCCGGCGACGTTCGCGGCCAGCGCTCCCACCGTACCGACGAGCCCGAACATCCCTGCGGTCCCTGGTCCCTGGTGGTAACTGCTGGAGAGGAAGAACGCGAGCGCCGCCCAGAACGCGGAGAGCGCGGCGTACATCAGCGCGCCGGTGACGGCGATCGCTCGCAGCTCGGGGAGATCCCGGAACAGCGCCCAGACAGACCGGAGCAGCTTCGGATACGCGAGGCGCGTGGTCGGCTCGTACCTCGGAAGCGCGATGCGGAGGACGACGGCGAGGAGCAGCATGGTGACGCTCGCGACGAAGAACATGCCGCGCCAGCCGAGGTGCGCTCCCACGAAGCCGGAGAGCGTTCGCGAGATGAGCACGCCCACCAGCGCCGCGCTCAACACCATGCCGAGGTTCTTGCTGCGTTCGGACGGAGCGCTCAACACCGCGACGAACGGAATCAACACCTGCACGAGGACGGCGGTCGCTCCGATGGCGACGCACGCGAGCAGAAACAACGGAAAGCTCGGCGCGAAACCAGCGGCACAGAGCGCAACCGCCGCCAGTCCGAGCATCCCCACGAGCAGCTTCCGCTTCTCCACCACATCGCCCAGCGGCGTCAGCAGGATGAGGCCCGCCACGTAGCCGAGCTGAGTGAGCATCGGGATGGCGCCGGTGACGGAGGCGGACTGCTTGAACGCCTCCCCGATCACGCCGAGCAGAGGCTGGCTGTAATAGACGTTCCCGACGCTGAACACCGTCGCCGCGGTCAACGTCCAGAGGAGCTTTCGGTCCAGCTGCTTCGGTGCCGCGGCTTCCATGGGCTTAGAGGTAGCGGTTCCCCGCCCATACTTCCAATATATGGTTCATCTTGGATCCATATTCAGGAGGTATCGCTCATGGAGCTCCGACACCTGCGCTACTTCGTCGCCGTGGCGGAAGATCTCAACTTCACGAGGGCGGCGGCACGGCTGCACATCGCCCAGCCCCCCCTCAGCCAGCAGATTAAAGCGCTGGAGGACGAGCTCGGCTGCGAGCTGTTCGAGCGGGCGGGACGCTCCACCCTCCTCACTCAGAACGGCCGCGAGCTGTTGCCGGAGGCGAAGCGGATTCTGGACGGCGTGGAGCAGCTCTCGGAGCGAGCACGGCAACGGGCGCGCGGGGAGCAGGGAGAGCTGCGGCTCGCGCTCACCTCGTCGTTCGCGACGCCAAGGTTCGCGACGATGCTTCGCAATTTTCAGCGGAAGCATCCGGGCGTTCGGGTGTCGCTCGGGGATCATCCGTCGAAGTGGCAGCTGGAGGCGCTCGCGCGGGGCGAGATCGATGTGGGGTTTCTCCGTCCGGGGAAACGCATGCCGCCGAACCTTGCGACGCACGTGATTCGGCGCGAGCCGATGCGGCTGGCGGTCCCGGCGGATCACGCGTTCGCGAAGCGGCGGAACCTTGTTTGGAAAGAGCTCGCCGGCGAGCCGCTCATCCTGATCGACGCGGGCGTCGCGACGCCGGACTACTACGCGAACTTCTTCGAGCGCTGCCGGACGAATGGCTTCGAGCCTTCGGTGCGCCAATACACGATGAACGTCGCGACGCAGGTGTGGCTGGTCTCGGCGGGCCTGGGGATCGCGCCGATGCCGAACACGCCGGACGTCGCGCACCACTCGCTCGGGGTCAGCTTCATCGATCTGCCTCGCGACGTTCCGGTCACCGAGACCGCGATCGCCTGGCGAAAGTCGGACTCCGCTCCAGCGCTGCACCGGTTCGTCGAGTTCGCTCGCGAGGCGCTCACCGCTTCAGGCCGCTGACTTCGTCACGACGTCCCAGAGCGAATCTCCTTCGAGGATCGCATTCAGCGGAGCGCGGTTCAGCGCGGCGTGAAGAATCGCATTCGCGAGCGCCTCGACCTTGATCGGCTTGTAGCGGCTGAGCCCGAACAGGTTCGTCAGAAACTCCGAGCCGGGCGGCGCCTTGTGCCCCTCTCCATCGAACGCGGAGGGCCGGAAGATCGTGTACGGGATGCCGGAGTCGATGACGAGCCGCTCCGCCGCCGCCTTTGCTTTCAGGTACGCGCCCATCGGCTTGCCCGCGCCGACGGCGGAGAGCAGGACGAGGTGATCGATGCTTCCCGCTCGCTTCGCCGCGTCGACGAGCTGCCGCGTGGTGCCGATGTCGCTCGTCTCGTAGGTGTCGCCGGTGGAGAAGCGTTTTCGCATCGTGCCGATGAGCTGCACCACCGTCGTCCGATCGCGCAGCGCGGCGAGCAACTTCTCGGCGTCATCGAGCTTGAACACCGACGGGCTCTCCTCGACGCCGGACTTCGGGCGCTGATGTGCGACGAGGTCCGCTCCCCGCTTCCGCCCGAGCGTCGTCACTGTTCGGCCCACTGCCCCCGTGCTCCCCGCGATGAACAGCTTTCGTAAGGCCATGCGCGCTCTGTAGCAGAAGGTCACCGGTGACCCACTCTGGTCGTGGGAACCCCTGTGCGACGAGGTCGGTTGCCCAATGCTCTTCGCCACTTGGCCTGCGGCGCGCATCTTGAAATCAGGCAGCTCCGCCATGAGCGCTTCCAACAATCCCCTCGTGCTGGTCATCGAAGACGATCCCATCTGCGCAGCGATGCTGACGGAGATCCTCACCGAAGAGCGCGTGGAGATCATTCGCGCGCGAAAGCTGGGCGACGCTCAGGTGCTGCTGAACACCCGGACGTTCGCCGGCGTGGTCATCGACGGCCTGCTCCCTGACGGCAGCGGCGAGGACTTCGTGAGACGCAACCGAGATCTGCTCGGCAAGACGAAGGTGATCTTCTGCTCGTCGTTCTTCCGCCGTTACGGCACGCATGAGCGGTTGAAGATGGACCTCGGGTGTGAGTCGGTGCTCAACAAGCCCTTCACCCGGACCGAAGTGCTGGAGGCGGCGGCGACGATCATCGCCCAACGCGGCGTGGAGCTCGTCGCGTCGGATGCGGTGCCGGTCGCGGCCTAACCCACGAACTCTTTGTGCAGCCGCCGGGTGAGCTCGCTCAGGTGCGGCTTGTCGATCAGCAGCGACAGCGCCAACGGCGACAGATGGACTGCGTGGACTGGGGCCTTGAGTGACTCCGCCGTCGCGAGCGCCCTCCGCACGTAGCTCCAATCCGCGTTCACGCCCGCGCCGACGCAGGTGACGGTTCCCACGCCTTCGTGAACCTTCACGCGATCAGAGAAGCGCGCGGAGAGATCCCGCTTGAGCGCGTCCAGCCCGTGAACATCCTGCAGCGGAATCGCCACGAACGCGGCGCCTGACCCCTCCGCGTCGAAGGTGAGCATGCGGCCGCGCACCGCTCGCGCGTCGAGGAAGTCGAGGAGCTCCACGAGGTTCTGAGCTTCGCCCTCCGCAGAGAGCGCGATCATCTCACCCTCCGCCGTCACGCCCTTCACGCGCGAATCGGTGGGCGCGACGGTCTCCCGAACTTCGGTGCCCGTCCCTGCTCCGAACGTGCTCTTCGCGAGGATCACGATCCCGCGGCTCTTGGCGAACTCCACCGCCTGCGCGTTCAGCACCTTCGCGCCGGCAGTCGCGAGCTCCTGCATCTCGTCGTGGGAGAGCTCGGCGAGCTTCTTCGCGTCCGGGACCACTCGGGGATCGGCGGAGAAGACTCCATCCACGTCCGAATAGATCTCGCACGCCTCCGCGTTCAGCGCCGCCGCGAGCGCCACCGCCGTCGTATCGCTTCCACCCCGGCCCAGCGTGGTGACCTCGCGCTTGTACGAGACGCCCTGATAGCCAGCGACGATCACGACCTTGCCGTTGGAGAGCTCGTCAAAAATCCGGTACGGCCGCACTTCCACGATGCGCGCCTGTGCGTGCGCGTCGTTGGTGATGATGCCGGACTGGCTGCCGGTGAAGCTGATCGCCTGAACTCCGGACTCGTTCAGCGCCATCGAGAGCAGCGCCATGCTGATGCGTTCCCCACACGTCAGGAGCATGTCCAGCTCGCGGCGCGGCGGATCCGGGGACACCTGTTTGGCGAGCTGGAGGAGCTCGTCCGTCGTGTCGCCCATCGCCGAGACGACGACCACCACCTGGTAGCCCGAGTCCCGCTTCTCCTTCACCCGCCGAGCGACCTTGCGGATCTTCTCCACGTCCGCCACGGAGGAGCCGCCGAATTTCTGAACGACGATCGGCATCTTTCGCCTTCACCTCTGAAAAGACGCACCCTGCGGCGCGCCGGACACGAAATCTCATTTCTGCAGGAATGCCGCCACAGCAGATCGTGTTCGTGCGGCCGGCTTGACAGAGGATCGGTGGCTCTTATTGTGCGCGCCGTTTTCGGGCAGCACCCAGCCGGCGTGAAAAAGAGCCGCTCCGATCAAGGAGTTCGCCATGCCGATGATTGAAGTCAACGGCCTCACCAAGAGTTACCGCGACCGCGACGCGATCGATCGCCTCACCTTCAACGTGGAGAAGGGGGAGATCCTCGGGTTCTTAGGACCCAACGGCGCGGGCAAATCCACCACGATGAAGATCCTCACCGGCTTTCTGCCTGCCACCGCTGGCACGGCGAAGGTCGACGGGTTCGACGTCTTCGAGCACCCGATGGAGGTGAAGCGCCGCATCGGGTACCTGCCGGAGACGCCGCCGCTCTATCCCGAGATGACCGTGAAGGCGTACCTCAAGTTCGTCGCCACGATCCGCGGGGTGAAGTCGAAGGAGATCAAGTCGGAGCTGGATCGGGTCGCGCAGCACTGCGGGCTCGGCAGCGTCATCGATCGCGTGATTCAGAACCTGTCGAAGGGGTTCAAGCAGCGGGTCGGGATTGCGCAGGCGCTGCTCGGGTCTCCGCCGGTGCTGATTCTGGACGAGCCGATGGAGGGACTGGACCCGGCCCAGCGGCACGAGGTGCGCGAGCTCATCAAGTCGCTCGCCGGCAAGCACACGGTCATTCACTCCACGCACATCCTCTCGGAGGTCTCGATGACCTGCGAGAAGGTGCTGATCCTGAATCAGGGAAAGATCGTGGCGTACGACGAGATCAAGAACCTGGCGGCGAACGCGGCGTCGATCGACGGGCGCACCGCTTCGCTGGAAGAGATCTTCATTCGGCTGACGGCGGCGTGACGGCTCGCGCTTCGGCGGAATTGCACTCGCAGTGACGGAGGTCACCCTTCGCTCAGGGTGAACGGACCATGAGAAACGCGTTGGCGATTACCCGGAAAGAGCTCGGGATCTATTTCACGACGCCGTGGGCGTACGCGGTGTTCACGGCGATGATGGCCGTGACGGCGTTCTTCTTCATCGCGAACTTGACCATGTTCCGCCAGATCAACGAGGCGGCGCGCGCGATCGGCTGGAACCGGATGCCGGGCGATTTCCAGGCGATGAAGAACCTGACGGATGGCGTGGCGGTGCCGCTGTGGGGCGTGATGCTGATCATCACCCTCTTCGTCGCCCCGTTCCTCTCGATGCGGCTGTTCGCGGAGGAGAAGCGGCACAAGACGTTCGAGCTCCTGATGACC
>JBJMQN010000012.1:0-9380 GCA_045802665.1 Myxococcaceae bacterium
CGGGACGGCGACCCTCACGCAAAAGGGAAACGACCTCGAGGTGAAGGTCTCGGTCACGCCAGGCAGCGACACCGGAAATCAGCCGGCGCACATCCACACGGGCTCGTGCCCGGGCCTCGGCGACATCGTGAAGGCACTGAACCCGCTCCAGAACGGCACCAGCACCACGCTGCTCACGAACACGCGACTCGAAGAGGTCTCGGGCGGGAAGTTCGTGGTGAACGTGCACAACTCCGTTCAGGGCAGCACGTACATGAGCTGCGGCGTGATTCCGTAGCGAAGGGTTTCGTCCGAATGGAGAAGTACCGAAACGCGATCATCACCGGCGCATCGAGCGGCCTCGGCCGCGGGCTCGCCCTCTGGTTCGCGAAGCAGGGCGTGCGCGTCTTCGCGGCGGCGCGGCGAGCGGACAAGCTGAAGAGCCTCGAGGACGAAGCGAAGGCGGTGGGCGGAACCGTCGAGGCCGTGCAGCTCGACGTGAACGACACCCGGCAGGTCATCACGAAGCTGAACGAGCTCGACGATCAGAGCGGCGGGCTGGATCTCGTCATCGCGAACGCGGGGCTCGGCTCGGAGACGAACGGCAAGCGGCTCAAGTGGGACGTGGTCGAGCAGCTCATCCAGACGAACGTGCTCGGCGCAGCGGCGACCTTGAGCGCGGTGGTCCCGAAGATGGTGGAGCGCCAGCGCGGGCACATCGTGGGCGTCTCGTCGATCGCCGCGTATCGCGGGCTCCCCAAGAGCGCGGGCTATTCGGCGTCGAAGGCGTTCGTGATGGTGTTTCTGGAGGGGCTTCGGATTGATCTCGTGCCGTTGGGCATTCAGGTGACGTGCATCAACCCGGGCTTCGTGAAGTCGGAGATGACGGAGAAGAACAAGTTCAAGATGCCGTTCATCCTCGAGACGGAGGATGCGGTGGAGCGCATCGCGCAGGCCATCGTGAGAGGCGACTCCGAGTTCGCGTTCCCCGGCCCGCTGGTCGCCGCGTCGAAGGTGATGAAGGCGCTGCCGAACGGCCTCTGGGACCGCATGTCGAGGAAGATGCGGTAACGATTTCCTCTGTCGCGCGGTCGCTGTTTGCGCCGTAGGGTCCGGCCTTTCTCAGGAGAGTCCCATGCGAAAGTCATTGCTCGCCGTCGTCGTGTCGCTGCTCGCCGCGGGTTGCGCGACGAAGAAGTCCACCGAGATGCCCACCCCGCCGCCGAACGCGAAGGTTGCCACCGCGAAGCTGGAGCCGAAGAGCGGGAGCCAGGTCACCGGCGACGTGCAGTTCGTTCAGGGCGACGACGGCAAGGTGACGATGACCTTGCACGTGAAGAACCTGACGCAGGGACCGCACGCGCTGCATCTGCACGAGAAGGGCGACTGCAGCGCGGCCGATGGTTCCTCCGCGGGCCCGCACTGGAATCCGACCGCGCAGCCGCACGGGAAGATGGAGGACCACATGCCGCATCACAGCGGCGACATCGGGAACATCGACGTGGCGATGGACGGGACGGGCACCTCCACGCTCACCACCGACGAGTGGAGCATCGGCACCGGTCAGCCGAACGACATCATCGGACGCGGCGTGATCGTCCATTCGAACGCGGACGACTTCACGAGCCAGCCCGCGGGGAATGCGGGGAGCCGCGTCGCGTGTGGAGTCGTGACGGCCGGGACCGGGGCCGCGGCGCAGTAGTCCATCTGGATCGCTGGGGCGCCCAGCTACTTGCCGGTCGTGCACTTCCCACTGCTGCAGCGGCCGCCCTTCGGGCATTCGGAGTCCGAGTAGCACTGCCCGCCCGCGGTGGTGCACTTGCCGCTGCTGCACCGGCCGCCGCCGCACTCCGAATCCGAGTAGCACTGTCCGCCTGCAGTCGTGCACTTGCCGCTGCTGCACCGCCCGCCGCCGCACTCCGAATCCGAGTAGCACTCCCCGCCCGCGGTCGTGCACTTGCCACTGCTGCACCGCCCGCCCGCGCACTCCGAATCCGAGTAGCACTGGCCGCCGGCGGTGGTGCACTTGCCGCTGCTGCACCGGCCGCCGGGACACTCCGAGTCCGAGTAGCACTCGCCGCCTGCGGTCGTGCACTTGCCGCTGCTGCATCGGCCGCCGCCGCATTCGGAATCCGAGTAGCAAGCGCCGTCGCCAGCGAACGCGAGGCCACCAGCGAAGCCGAGTCCGAGAGCGACGACGAGGGCGAAGCGGTTCATGGCCTCACTCTGGGCGAAATCGCGTCCAGAGATCCAACGCTGCAACAATGCGACGCAATCACCTGCGAAACGGTCGACGCTCGAGGCCGAGCGGGTGCTGGGATCCGCTCGACGCTCAACTCTGACCGCCCCGCCTAGTTCTGCATCATGAACTGGGAACTATCGACCTGGTCCTTGCCGAGCTGAACGTCCTTCGGCTCGGTGCCGTTCTTGAACCACATCAGCGTGGAGCTCTTCGTTCCGGACGAGGCGATGTTGCCGGTCTTGTTGTCGATGCGGAGCTGAACGAGGTTCGCGCCCGGCGGCGGTTCGAATTCGGGCTGAGGGCGTCCATCCAGCGCGACCTTCATGTAGCTCAGCCAGATGGGCAGTGACGCTCGGCCACCGGTCTCATACCGGCCGAGCGGATGCGGGTTCAGGTCGTAGCCAATCCACGTCGTCGTCACGAGATCGCGGGTGAAGCCCGAGAACCACGCGTCGAACGAGTCGTTGGTCGTTCCCGTCTTGCCGGCCGCAGGTTTGCCGAGCTTCTGCGCCGGAGCGCCCGTTCCGTCCTTCACCACGCCGCGGAGCAGGTCCACGAGGATGAAGCCGGTCTCCTTGCTGAAGACGCGCTCGCCGGGCTCGAACAGGCGCGCGTAGCCGCCGCCCACCCGGTCTTCCAGCGTCGCCCACGGATCGTCGTAGCTCGTGTGATCTTCCACCCGCCGCCCGAAGCGATCTTCGATCTTCCGCACGAAGTACGTCGGCTTCTTCACGCCCATCCGGTTGAACGTCGCGTAAACGCCCGCGAGCTCGATCGGGTACACGCAAGAAGATCCAAGGGCGGAAGACAGGTCCGTGTTGATCGGCGTGTTGAGGCCCAGCCGCTTCGCCCAATCCACCATCGGCATCACGCCGACGTCGTTGAACGTCTTCACCGCGGGGATGTTCATCGAGTTCACCAGCGCGGTGCGCAGGAGCACATCGCCCACGAACCCGGTGTCGTAATTCTGCGGCTTCCACCGGATGCCCGAGCTGTCGTCATCCATCACCACCGGGCTGTCGACGATGACGGACGCTTCGGTCTTCGGGTTGTCCTTGAGCTTGCCCCACCCTTCGATCGCCGCCGAGTACGTGAACGGCTTGAACTGAGAGCCGGGCTGACGGCACGCCTGGAACGCGCGGTTGAACTCGTTCGCGTCGAAGTCGTAACCGCCGACCATGGCCACGAGGTACTGGCGATGCGGATCGATCGAGACGAGCGCGGACTGCAACTCGGGCTCCTGCTCGAGGCGCAAGAGCACCGTGTCGGTGGGCAGATTCTTCTCGAGGTCCGCCGAGTACTGCTCCTTGTCATCCCAGAGCTGCTTCGGCTCCACGGCGCGGACGACGATGACGTCGCCCTCCTTCAGCACGCCCTTGATCGAGTTGATGATCGTCGAGGGGTAGTAGCCCTCCGGGTTCAGCTTGCGCGCCCAGCGCATCCCCAGCAGCGGCAGCGTGCCCTTCTCGTGGCCCACCATCACCGTCGCGGACTTTCCGTCCGGCTGCACCATCGTGACGAGGCCCACGTAGTAGTGCCCGAGCGTCAGCTTCTCGTCGCCCATCACCTTGGCGCTCTTCTCGATGAACGATTTGCGCTCGGCGTCGGATTTCAGCTCCATCACGGGGCCGCGGAAGCCCTGGCGCTTGTCCACGCTGAGCAGACCCGAGAGCACGGCCTCCTGAGCGGCGCGCTGCTTCTCCGAGTCCATCGTGGTGAAGACCTTGAGACCCGACTGCAAGAGCACCGGGTTCGTGTAGCGATCCACGACGTCCTTGCGGACCGTCTCCGTGAAATACGGCGAGAACTCGTGGAAGACGTCCTCGACCGGGTAGACCACGGGCTCGTCCGCGTCGGCCTGATCGAACTCCGCCTTGGTGATCATGCCTTCGGTCAGCATCCGCCCGAGCACGTAGTGGCGGCGCGCCTTCGCGGCCTTCGGATTCAGGAACGGCGAGAAGCGCGTCGGCGCCTGCGGGAGACCGGCGATCAGCGCCATCTCCGCCAGAGTCAGATCCTTCACGTCTTTTCGGAAGTAGTTCTCTGCCGCGCTCTGAACGCCGTAGCTCCAGTGACCGAGGTACACGTTGTTCAGGTAGAGGTAGAGGATCTCTTCCTTGGTCAGCGCGGACTCGAGCCGCGTCGCCAGAATCGCCTCGCGGATCTTCCGCTTGAGGCTCTTCTCGGTGGAGGTCTTGTAGCCCTCGGCGGAGATGAGCACGGCCTTCGCGGTCTGCTGCGTCAGCGTGGAGCCGCCCTGCACGGAGCCCTTGCCGGTCAGCTTCTTGAACACCGTCTTGAACGCCGCTCGAGCGGTGCCCGGGACATCCACGCCGAAGTGATCGAAGAAGCTCGAATCTTCCGACGCGATGAACGCCTGCACGAGCCGCTTGGGGATGCGCTCGTAGGGAACGACCTTGCGGCGCTCGTTGTAGAACTCGCCCGCGAGCACCGCGTCGTCCGTGTAGACCTCGCTGATGATGGGCGGGAAGTACTCGTCCACCTTCGGGATCGCCGGCAGGCCTTCGGAGTACTTCCAGTAGAGGAAGCCGACGACGCAAGCGGCCGCCGTCGCGCCCACGAGCGACAGCCACATCAGCGCGAAGAGCGCCTTCTTCCAGAGCGGGCGCTTCGGGACGCCGTCCAGCACGAGCTTGCTCTTCTCGCGCGGCACCTCGTTCTTCTGAGGGGCGGGCTCGGGAGCGGGAGGCGGCGTGGGGCCGGAGGGATCTTTCAATTCGGGAGCCGTCATGTCGTTTCGATCGCAGCCTGTTTAAGCACTGCGACCAACTCCTGCGGCAGTGCCGCTTCCAGTCGCACCTTTCGTCCGTCTTCGGGGTGCGGAAATTCGATGCTTCGGGCGTGCAGAAACAAACGCTTGAGCCCGTAGCGGTTCTTCAATTCGCGGTTGAACGCGAAGTCGCCGTACTTCCTGTCGCCGGCGACGGGGTGACCAAGGGCCGCCAAGTGTCTGCGAATCTGGTGTGTTCGGCCAGTCTCGATCGAGCACTCGAGCAGGGCCACGTCGGCTGCCTGCCCGAGCACCTTCCAGCGGGTCAGCGCGTTCTGCATGTTCACGCCGCGCCGATCCTTGGACTCCTTCGTCTGCTGATGCTCGGCGAGCGGGAGATCGATCGTCCCTGACGCCTGCGGCATCCGGCCTTTCACCAGAGTGACGTAGCGCTTCTTCGGATGGCCGCTCGTGAAGATCTCGGTGAAGTGGACCATCGCGGGCCTTCTCTTGGCGACCAGGATGACGCCCGAGGTCTCGCGATCGATGCGGTGCGCGGGAGACGCGGCAAAATCGTTACGCACCGCGCGCGGCCCCAGGTACGCACGCACGTAGTCCACCAGCGTCCCGCCGGTGATGCCGCTGCCCGTGTGAACCGCCATGCCGGAGGGCTTGTTCACGCCCATCATCCAATCGTCCTCGTAGAGAACCTCCAGCAACTTCGGATCCAGCTCTTCCTGTGGCTGTTCCGCCGCGCCCTTCTTGAACGGGTTGCTCGCCGTCCCCTGCAGCTGCTTTTCGTCGCCGCGGATGGAGACGGTGTCCCCTTCCACGAGCGGCTGCTCCGGCTGCGCGCGCTTGCCGTTCACGCGCACCTTCTTGGTGCGGATCATCTTGAACAGGTGGCTCACCGGGACGTTGGGAAGCCGCTTCCGGAGCACCTTGTCCAGCCGAACACCGGCGATGTCTGCGTCGACGCGAAACTCGATCATTTGTGGCCCTACCAGCCGGGGGCGCGGCTATATACGCCCGCCATGGCCAAGCCTCCCAGCATCGAAACTCTTCTCAAGAACGGCTCCGCGGAGTGGAACAAAGCGCGCAAGACCGGCGCGGCAGGGACTGTTCACACTGGCGCGACGTTCGCGAACCTGTTCTCGGCGAATGCGGACCTCTCGGCGCTCGATCTGGTGGGCTCCGAGTGGGAGAAGTGCGACCTGTCCAAGATGAACTTCCGGGACACGGATCTGTCGAACTCGTACTTCCACGGAGGACGGCTTCAGGACTGCGACTTCCGCGGCGCGAACCTCGAAGGCGCGACGTTCGAACGGCTGAAGCTCTTGCGCTGCGACTTCTCGGGCGCGCGTGGGCTGGATGAAATCGAGTTCGATGAAGTGGACATGGACCGCGTGACGGGGCTCGACGGGCAGGAAGCGCCGCCGCCTCCTCCGCCGCCGGCCGTGGGCATCACCTCGTTCACGCGAGATCAGCGCCTGCAGCGCGAGAGCGGCAGTGCGGCGAACGCCGAGATGCCCATCGTGGGCGAGGACGGGCAGGAGCTGCCTGAGTTCCGTCCGCAGGATCCGGCGGGCCAGCTGCTCTACCGCGAGCTCAAGAAGCTGCAGAGCATTCCGATGTGGGCGCTGGATGTGCCCGGACTCCGCCCGCATCTGCCGCCCGCCGCCGCGCCGGGGAGCACTCTGGAGTCGGCGCTGCGCGAGGCGTCGCGACAGAGGCTCGAAGGAAGGAAGCCCTCCGCGGATCCCGCGATGGTGACGAAGGCGCAGCAGGCGCTTCGGATGGGCACCAAGGACGCGGCGTTCGCGGCGGGCTATCTGCGCGAGACCGCGACCGAGCCGAACTTCCGCTTCTCCGCCGCGAAGACCCTGCACGCCGAGCTGAAGAAAGAGCTCGATGTGGATGATCTCACCGCGTCCGTGGATCCGCGCATCACTGGCGCCCTGCTGGAGCTCCGCCTGTCGAACGAATCTGCGGACGCGCTGAACGAAGTGCGGCGGCGGCTGGGTGCGACGCAGCTCTTCACCGCGCTGCTGGAGGCCGGCTTCAACCCGGAGAACAACTGGGAAGAGGCGCTGGATTCGGCGGAGCAGGCGCAGGATCTCGCCGCGCTCGCGGGGGAAAGTCGCGAAGAGCTCGGAGAGGCGTTCGGGGCCTTCGCCGCGCTGCCGGAAGAGGCACGGCTGCGGAGGCTCGCGTATCTGGGTGAGGCCGCGAATCACCTCGAGCAGCTCACGAGAGTGACGGACGGAGAGCCGGCATGGCTCGCAGGCCCCGAGTACCGCGAGTGCCACGATCGCGAGATGCAGCTCGTCCAGGTCCTGAAGGCCTCCGAGATCCCCGAGAAGGTCCCGGAGCTGGCGCTCGCCGAGCTCGGCGTGCCCGTGGGTCAGGTCCCCGAAGACAGCGAGGACGACCTGTTCATCCACTTCAAGTGCGCCGTCTGCGGCAAAGAGAAACTGCTCGTTCAGACGCCGGAGTAGCGGCTCAGGCGTTCTTGTCGAACGGCAGATCGATCACGACGTTCCGGCCCTCGGCCTTGATCTTCAAGTCCGTGACCGCGACGTCGTCGAGACACTCGTTCGTGTTCTCGTAGATCCCGTCCCAGCCTTCGTTGAGCGCCTTGGCCATCGCCTTGGCCTCGTCCGCGTTCTTGAAGTGGTACGTCATCCGAGCGAGGCCCTTCGTCGTGCCGTGGCCCGCGACATCCGGATGCTTCCCGAGCAGCTTCTCCTGAGCGGGGGTGAGCACGGAGGGGATGACGCCCTTCGCGGACGCGATCACGTTCGACACGTTCTTCGGGAGTGCGGCGTGGTGAGCGAGATGCGGACGGGAAGACGTGACTTTCATCGGTGCCCTCGGGAAGTTGGAATCGGGCGAAGAATAGACGAGCCCGCGGAGTTCTGCCGAATCGGAACGCGCCAGCTGGTCACTCTCGTGCACACACTCACTTCACTTCGGCCGCATCACCGAGCGCGGCACGGAACAGCGTGACGAGCGCAGCCACTCGCGGACGGGTTCCGTTTCTTCCCGGCGCCGCATCCGAGATCAGCGCGCCGACGAACATCCGTAAGCCCGCGTCGTACGAGACCGGAACCACGGACTCTTTGCCGCTGCGGGTGACGAAGAACTGTCCCGTCCGGTACGCGATCACCGACTCGGCGCCACCGGGCACCGCGACGCGAATCCCGCGCAACTCCGCCGCCTCGATCGCGATCCCGTGCAAGCCGTTCAGGTTCACGATCTCCGCGAGCAGCTCCTCCGCGGCCGCCTGACGTTCCTCCTCACGAGGCTTCGCGGCGAATGTCGCGCGGGCGATGAGCCACTTGCTGTCGATGATGTCGTGCTCGGGGATCTTCATCCCGCGCGTCTTACTTCCAATTTGGAAGTGCGGGCTACGCGCTCTTCGCGGCAGGCGTGTTGAAGAGGTCGAGCTGCTGGCGGATGCCCAGCGGCCGCGCGTCGATTCCCTCTTCCACCAGCGCCTTCGCGAGCTCCTTCGCGAAGCCGTGATGCGTGATGACTTCGCTGGCGCCCGTCGCCTTCACGTACTTCACGAGCGAGGGAAAATCCGCGTGATCCGAGAGCGCGAACGCGATGTCCGCGCCGTAACGCCGCTCAGCCCCGGGATCCACCGCCCAACCCGTGAGCACCGCGACCTGCCGTCTCTGCATCTTCGCAATCGCCGAGCCGCGCGAATGGTTCGGAGGGAAGAACGCGACCTCGCCCTCGCCCAGCTCGCCGTCGAAGAGCTCCACGTTCAGCTCGACGCCGAGCTCGCGATAGATCTCGCAGATCGCGAACACGCTGCGGTGCGCTCGGATCTTGAGGCCCGCGGCGCCGAGGAACTTGATCGCCTCCTGGCTCTTGCCCAGCGGATACCCGAGCAGCACCGGCGTCACCCCACGCTGCAGGTTTCCGCGGCACCACTGCTCTATTTCCGAGAGCGTCCGGCTCCTCGGCGCGAACGCGTAGCGCGGATGACCGAAGGTGGATTCGATGATCAGCGTGTCGCATTCGGCGACCTGCAGCGGCTCGGCGGTGAGCGACGACGCGGGATTCACATCGCCCGTGTAGACGATGCGCTTGCCGTCCTTGCGAATCACCCGGAGCTGCGCAGAGCCGAGGATGTGTCCCGCCGGGAGCAGCTCCAACACGAGCGGCCCCAGCTCGAACGTGCGGTTGTACGGAACCGGCAGCGACGCCGGCGGAAGCTTGCCCAACCGGTGCGCCATGAACTTCAGCGTCGCAGCCGTGGCGATGACACGTTCATGCCGGCCGATGTGGTCCGAGTGCGCGTGGCTCACGAACGACAGCTCCGTCTTCCGCTGGGCGTCGAGCCACAGCGGCGTGCCGGTCAGGTGAAGTCCCTGCTTCTTGAGCTCAACAGCCACGGGTTGCCGACGTAGCACG